>PBMP01000108.1 GCA_002722705.1 Pseudobdellovibrionaceae bacterium
AAAAAAATTCAATCAATTAAATGCTACGCGGCTTTACAAGTACTCTCTAATAAAGAGACTGATGAAGAATTAAAAAATGAAATTGAAAATATGAAATCCGAACTTTTAAATAGTTTCTTACCTTCTTTACTTCAGGAAAAATAAGCATGAGTAAAGGTCATCTTATTCAAGTTCAATCAGGTAGAAAATCATTTGGATCAAAAATAGTATTAGAAAATGTTCAATTTTCAATTGGAGAGAATGAACACATTGGGGTCATAGGTCCTAATGGTGCAGGTAAATCAACACTTTTTAAAGTCATGACGGGAGAAATCGAACTGGATGATGGTCAAGTCATTCGTTCTCAACATCTTTCCTTAGGATACTTAGCTCAGGAAGTGAAATGGGACCCTGAATTAACTGCAGAAGAATATTTAGACAATCGGTCGCTTCCAATATGGAGCTGTAAATCACTTGCTCGAGATTTTGGTTTTACCGAAGAAGACTTTAAAAAAACCATTCTATCTTTCTCTGGTGGTTACCAAATGAGATGGAAATTGCTTGCACTTCTTGCAGATGAACCGAACTTACTTTTACTCGACGAACCGACAAACTACCTCGATCTTGAAACTCTTCTTGTTTTAGAGAAGTTTCTGCAAGGATACAAAGGATCATTTCTTCTTATTTCTCATGACCGAGAATTTTTACGAAGGACCACTGATCACACCTTAGAAATTGAAAATGGAGAAGCAACTAAATTCCCAGGACAAATTGATGATTATTTTGAACAAAAAGCTCTTTTAAGAGAGCAATTGCAAAAACACGCTTCTTCTGTCGAAGCTAAAAGAAAAGAGATTTTAGATTTTGCTGCAAAATTTGGAGCTAAAGCATCAAAAGCACGGCAAGCACAATCAAGAATGAAGCAGTTAAAAAAAATGGAATCAGTCGAACTCAAGGCACTTCCAATCAGTGCAAGAATCACAATTCCTCCCCCTCACCGAATAGGTAAAAAGGCAATAGAGATAAAATCAGCGACACTCGGTTATCCAAAAAAAATAGTCCTTTCTGATGTTAATATGAGCCTACAAGCCAATGATCACCTTGCAATTGTAGGATTTAATGGAGCAGGAAAATCCACTCTGTTAAAAACTCTCGCAGGAGCTCTCCCTCCAATCGATGGAGAGATTGAACTGGGTTACGAGGTAAGCATAGGATATTACGCTCAACACGTTGCTGAATCTCTAGACCCAAAAAAAAGTGTTTTCGATGAGCTTGAATCTGCGACACACTCATCTTTAAAAAGACAAGACATCTTAGACTTAGCAGGATCTCTTCTGTTCTCAGGGGACGATGTTCACAAACTCATTGGAGTTTTATCTGGAGGAGAAAAATCGAGAGTTGCTTTAGGAAAAATTCTACTCAAGAGGTCTCCAGTACTTCTATTAGATGAACCCACAAACCACCTTGACTTCAATACTGTAGAAGCACTCACAGAGGCTTTAAAAAACTATCCTGGAACAGTCGTCATTGTTTCTCACGACCGAAGTTTTGTTAAAAGAATCGCAAATAAAATACTTGAGGTTCGACAAGGAGCTCTTCTTTTTTATCCTGGAACTTATGACGAATACCTCTGGAGCTTAGAAAATGGATCTCTATCTAAGGAGACTCCAGTCATCAAAGAAAAAAAAATCTCTCACGAAAAAACAAAAATACAAAAAAAGAATCATAAAGAAGAGAGAAAAAACCTTGAAAAAAAAATTAGAGTTTCTCAAAAAAACATCGATACACTTGAATCTGAAATCGAAGAATTAAAAAAAACAATGGAAACGCTCTCATTAAAATTAAATGAATCTCAAGGAAATGATCTAAAAACTCTCTCTATCAAACTCAAAGAATCAGAACAAAAACTTCACTGGATAGAAAATCAATGGTGGCTTGAAGTAGAATCTAAAGAAAACTTAGAACAACAGCTTTCAACGCTTATTTCTAATCACTAAAAAAGAAACAAAGGCCCCCATTCCCATAGCAACCAAATGATGAAGAGCAAGCCACTTTTGAGCAAGGAGTGCATAAATAACTGCATTTAGAAAAAATGGAGCAATAACCCAACGAGGATTCTTTAGAAGCATTCCTGTGGCAGCTGCTAAAGCATAAACTGCGTTTGAGGATCCATAATCTACAAAATTTTGATAAAACGAAACAGAATGTGGAGAAATAACAGGAAGAGAATAATTTAAAATTAATGCCGTAATGGGATTTGAGATCCACAGTCCTAACCCTAAAATCAGAAGCAATATTTTTTTTGGAAAAATATTTTCTATAAAAGTAGAAAACAACCATAGGGTCGATAGATCACCTAAAAGATGATAAGCAGTATTATGAAACAGGGGTCCAATAAAAACAGATTTTAAGCTCCATTGATCAGGATAAAATCCTACTTGAGCAAACAAAGAAGAACCACTGACACTCATTTTGTATGCATACATACCGAATAAAAATAAAACAATAAAATGAGTTAAATATGATTTTTTTAGATATTCCCTTCCAGTAAGAGGAAGTTTAAATTGGTATTCGTTTTTAAGATACCTTCCAATCATCGAATACAAAATTCCATGACGATGATGAATAGAAAGAACACCCCAAAGCGATGATAAAAATTTTTTTTTTGGGAAAATCAAATATTTTGGATCCCAACGACTGGGACGGAACTTATTTTTATATCTAAAGTGATTTTTAAACGCATATCCAGACTGAATTTTTTGAAAGACTAAATCCAAAAATCTAGTTTTAATGTCTTTTTTTTCTATTAATGCTAAAGGACTCATTCCAAGTCTCACTTGCTCTATCCCCAAATTATGAAGCTGCTTCATTGCTTCAATAATTAAAAGCTCACTAGATCCATTTCTTGCGTGAGGTGCTCGAATCACATCCATCAAGTAGTATGCATTTTCTGGAAAAATCGGAACAGCTGTTATAAAAGCATGAACACGTTTTCCTAAAGTAAGGATAAAAATCTTTTTGTATTCGCTTAACTGAAACGGATCAATTTCATTCAAAACCCCCAGGGGCGCTCCAAGCCGCTCTTTCCATTGCTCCGTCATTTGCTCTAATGATTTTTTTTGAAGTACTGTTAATCCATCAAAATCTTTCATTTCAACCTGATAACCACGACGTTTTAAAGAACGAGCCATAGGTAAAAAGGAGAGTGGTTCTTTTTTCAAATAAGAATCTAATTCAAAAATAGGTTCAGCACCAATTTGAACACAACCAAAACCTGCCAAGCTTAATTCTTGAGCAAGACGATCTCCCACTGGAGTCATTAAGGGAATTAACTCACTCTCTTCTGACTCTTGAACAAATGACTGATAAAGAGAAACTTGATCCCGAGTTGAAGAGAGAGGTTCATTTGCACAAACACGATAAGAACCTCGACTTTGAAAGCGAATCAATCCATACTCATTCCAATAACTCTGAAAATGCGAATATGCAGTCACAAAGGAACTTGTTTGGTTTCCATAATGCGAAATTGCTTTTAGTAATGAGGAATCAATCGTTTTCACCGTATTCATCATACCAAACTGATCAAAAAAGAAACTCGCCATTCTTCTGACATTCAGTTAAAGTACTGAAAAATGATGGACTCACAGCAATTTTTTTATTTTTGGCTCATTCTTGGAACAGTAGTTGTTCTTTTAGAATTCATTGTTCCTGGTGGAATCGTAATCTTTATTGGAATTGCTGCTCTTTTTGTAGCAGGATTAATTTACTTTGATTGGATTCATTCACTCATCGAATCTCTTACTTACTGGTTTATTTTTTCACTTCTGCTTCTTTTTTCACTCCGAGGAATTGTAAATCGTTTTTTAAAACCTCAAGTGTCTGTTGTAAATACAGATGAAGATATCGATGCAATCGGTCACCCTGCAATTGTAATAGAAGAAATTACAGCAGAACAACCTGGTAGAATTCATTTTCGCGGAACGAGTTGGTCGGCATCATCAAAAGACCCAACTCCCCTGAAAAAAGACCAAAAAGTAATCATTATCGGAAGAGAAAATATTCATTGGATTGTTCGCCCGATCCAAAAGGAGGATTAGATGCTCACGTATTTTACTATTTTATTACTTATTTCCATGATCATTTTTTTAAAACTTGTCGTGATTGTTCCCATGAGACAACACAGCATCTTAGAAAGACTTGGAAACTTTAAAACAGTTTTAAAACCAGGAATTCATTTAGTGATTCCTCTCTTTGATAGAATCGCTTATCGTCACGAAATTCGAGAACAAGTAATTGATATTCCTGCTCAAAGCTGCATTACCAAAGATAATATTCAAGTTTCTGTAGATGGACTTGTTTATCTAAAAGTAATGGATGCTAAAAAGGCAAGCTACGGCATTGGAAACTATAGAAGAGCCAGCATTAACCTAGCTCAAACAACAATGAGATCAGAAATCGGAAAACTCACCCTTGGAGAAACTTTTGCTGAACGAGATCGACTCAACGATTCAATTGTGACCGAAATTGATAAAGCATCCGACCCTTGGGGAATTAAGGTGCTTCGCTACGAAGTCAGAAATATCACTCCATCTGCCCAAGTTGTTCACACTCTGGAAAAACAAATGGAAGCAGAAAGACAAAAACGCGCAGAAATTACGCTTGCTTCAGCAGACAAAGAGTCAAAAATCTTAATTTCTGAAGGCCATAGGCAAGAAGCAATTAATTTGTCTGAAGGTTCTAAACAAAGCAGAATTAATCATTCACAAGGAAAAGCCAAAGAAATTTCAATCATAGCTGAAGCTACTGCAGAGGGATTGAAACGAGTTTCTTCCGCTATTCAAAAACCTTGTGGATCTTTTGCTGTTCAGATGAGAATTGTTGATAGTTATATTGAAGAACTCGGAAAAGTCCTGAATCAACCTGTAACTTCAATTTATCCTTTTGAAATAGCACAACTCAAAGGAATTACTGATGTTCTTACCGACTCTCTAAAGAAAGGATCTCAATCATGATTGGAGAAGTTTTTAATTTTAGTGTTTGGGGATTTTTATTTCTTACGATTGTTATTGGTTTTTTTCGATCAATTCGTATTGTTTCAACTCGAACTGCATTGATTGTCGAACGACTGGGAAAATACCATGCCACTCTGGGTCCAGGATTTCACGTGATGATTCCTTTTGTAGATCGAGTTACTGCGGCTCAAGATCTTCGTGAAGAAACCATTGATGTCCCTCCTCAAGAGTGTTTTTCAAAAGATGAAGTGAAAGTCGAAGTTGATGGAGTCATCTATATGTCGGTAAGTGATCCTGTTAAAGCAACCTATGGAGTCACCAATTATCGATTTGCCGCCACACAACTTGCTCAAACCACTACACGTTCTGTTATAGGGACCCTTGAGTTAGATCGAACTTTTGAAGAACGAGATATGATCAGTGCAAAAGTAGTAGAAACACTGAATCGAGCTGGAGAAACTTGGGGTGTTAATGTACATCGATATGAAATCAAAAACATCAAACCTCCAAACACAGTTCAAGAAGCGATGGAAAAACAAGTCACCGCAGAAAGAGAAAGAAGAGCAATTGTAGCTAAATCAGAAGGCGATAAACAAAGCAGAATCAATACCTCTGAAGGAAGAAGAAAAGAAATGATTAATCTTTCAGAAGGTGAGATGCAAAGACAAGTCAATGAAGCAGAAGGTCGTGCTCAAGAAATTCTTTCAATCTCAAAAGCCACTGCGGAATCAATAGAAAAGATTGGAAGCGCTTCTCAAAATCCCGGAGGCGAAGATGCACTTCGATTAGAAATCTCAGAAAAATTTATTAAATCTATTGGAAAAGTTGGAGAGAACAATCAAAAAGTTGTTTTGCCGTCTAACCTTACACAGATCAACGACCTTCTAAAAGGATTTGATCTTCTTTCTAAAAAGTAAAAAAAAGAGATGAAACTGAGAAAATAGTTTCATCTCTTTCCTTTTCAGTTTTTAATTTTTCATTATTCGTTAAAAGACTTCAATAGTTTCGCTCGAGAAGGATGACGAAGCTTACGAAGCGCTTTAGCCTCAATTTGTCGAATTCGTTCTCTGGTAACAAAAAAGTCCTGCCCTACCTCTTCAAGAGTATGATCTGACTTTTCACCAATACCAAAACGCATTCGAAGCACCTTTTCTTCCCGAGGAGTTAAGGTTGCAAGAACTTTTCTGGTTTGCTCAGAAAGATTGACGTTAATCACTGCTTCTGATGGATTAATAATATTTTTATCTTCAATAAAATCACCTAAGGAAGAATCTTCTTCCTCCCCAATTGGAGTTTCCAACGAAATAGGCTCCTTAGCAATTTTAAGTACTTTTCTGACCTTATCAACAGGAAGCTCCATCTTCTCTGCAATTTCTTCCGGAGTTGCCTCTCTGCCTAAAGTCTGGACTAATTGACGAGAAGTTCGAATCAGTTTGTTGATCGTCTCAATCATATGAACTGGAATACGAATAGTTCGAGCCTGATCTGCAATTGCTCGTGTAATTGCCTGACGAATCCACCAAGTTGCATAAGTTGAAAACTTATATCCTCTTCGATACTCAAATTTATCTACAGCTTTCATTAAACCAATGTTTCCTTCTTGAATTAAATCCAAGAATTGAAGACCTCGATTTGTATATTTTTTAGCAATAGACACGACCAAACGAAGATTAGCTTCAACTAACTCACTTTTTGCCTGATCTGCTTTTCTTTCACCAATCGATAAAAGATCATGAATTCGACGCAGCTCTTCAATCGAAACACCTGATTCATCTTCAATTTTAAACAGTTTTCTTGAAACATCTTGATCTCTATCAATTAACTGACGAAGTTTTTCGATAGTAACATCATACTCTTTGCAAAGAACCGTATGTTCCTCTGGTTTTTTCTCAAAAGTCTTAATAATTTGAGCCATCTCTTTATCATCTTTAATGACAAGGTAGTCATACCCTTTTTTTCGAATTTCAAAAAGTTCAATGACTCGCTCCCAATACTCATGAATTCCTTCTGAGAGTTGGTTAATTGTTTTTCTGTTAAAAGCTAGATCCTCAAATGCTTTTGATACTGCTTTTTCTTTTTTCTCAATTTCTTTTTTAATTTTTTCTTTTTCAGTTCCAGAAGCTTTCTTGCCTTCACTTCCTTTAAGCTTTGTTTCATTTTTCAACTGGTAATTTAAAAGTGTTTTTACTTTTACAATCGCAGCAAGAATTCGTTCTAAAAAAACTTTTTCATCATCAACAGAAACTTCGTCCTCAACACCACGAATCACGTCTTTGACTTTTGTTCGTCCACTTGAAAGACGCTCACCTAGATCTACAATCCCTTGAGTTCCCAAGCGAGAAGCGAGAAGCGCATTAAGAATTTCTTTTTCCCCTTCTTCAACTCTTTTAGAAATTTCAACTTCACCTTCTCGAGTTAAAAGAGAAACTGTTCCCATTTTTTTGAGATAAAGTTTTACTGGGTCAGCGCCTCGTGCAAAATCAGAGGCCTCGGCACGAACCGGAGTTTCCGATTCATCACTACTCTCTTTAGAAAAATCGACCGAATCTTCATCATCATCCTCAGAGTCTGATTTTTTCTTCGTATCGATCACTTCAATTTCATTTTCACCAAGTAAAAGCATGACTTCATCAAGAACATCTGCTGTTTCAATTTCAGCAGGCAACAGTTCATGAACTTCAACATAAGTCAGAACACCTCTCTGTAATCCAAGGTCGATCAACTTTTTTATGTCTTTATGTTCTGTTACATTGGACACCGTAATTGCTGGACCTTTGGAACTACTTTGAGCAGTTGCTTTTTTTTGAGTAGTTTTTTTTGACGAAGCTTTTTTAGAAGCTCCCCCTGCCTTTTTTTGAGTCGATTTTTTCTTAGCCATAGAAGCTGTTAAAATCCTCCATCTTTCGCCTAACGTCAAGGAGTTCTTTCATCAATTTCGCTTGAATTTCAGGATCTTCTTCACCTTCCCCCATTGAAAGGCTTTCCTTTAATTGATGCGAAAACCGTGCCCAAAGCTCTCGATTCGCTCTTTTCAGAGATTCAACCAAAAGTCCTGGGTCAATCCCTGACCGGTCTGCCATCATCATAGACGTCAAAATTGAACAAAGTCCTTTATCAACAGTATGTTGAAGCTTACTCCAGACCACTTGAGGAGAAACAACCGGACCCTCAAGAAGGACCTCTTTAGTTAAACGGACTTCGGTCTCGTTTATCCCCCCAAAAATCCCAAGTACGAATTTTTTTGATACAGGGTGTTCAAAAATCTCTAAAAAACTGACTCCTGGTGGCATTTTGGAACCAAATTGCCTCCATGCACCTGCTGATTCTGCCCAATGAATCAAACTTAGAACTAAAATTTGTTCTGACTTTTTCCACATTGAAGATTTTTTCTGTAGCCGAACAACAGGAACTCTAGGTTCCAGCTTTTTTTTCTGAAAACTCGATTTCTTATCAGAAAGCGCACTCGCTTTTTTAATTAACTGTGGAGAGACTCCCAACTCTTGACTAACTTGTTCGACTTGAAGTTCTTTAGCAATGGGATCTTGATTCATTTCAATCCAACGTCCAAGTTGTTTAATGACATCGGTTTTTTGTTCAGAATTTATTTTTGCTTTTTCTTTAAGCTGTTTTAATTTTTTTTCAAAAATAGGTTCAGCTTTTACAAGTATATCGTGAATCTCTTCTGGTTTTCTATTTTGAGAAAGAATAAAGTCTGCCGGATCCAAACCATCTGGCAAGTGAACTCCGTACAAAACAAGTCCGGCCTGCAGCCCTACTTCCATTGCTTTTTCCGTAGCCTGAATTCCAGCTCGATCTCCATCATATAAAACAGTAACTCGATGTGAAAATCTCTTCAAAATAGATAAATGATCCGAAGTTAATGCAGTTCCACAAGTCGCTACTACATTCATAACCCCTGCTTTTCTTAAAGCTAAAACATCGAAAAAACCTTCAACTAAAATGACCTCATTGAGTTCTCGGATATGCTTTGCCGCATGATGAAGACCATAAAGTAATTTACTTTTCTGAAAAAGAAGTGAATCAGGAGAATTGAGATATTTCGGGCCTTCTTGAGAAGTTTTGGCTTCCCCTGGAAGTTGCCTCCCCCCAAATCCAGCAACTTTCCCTCTTAAATCAACAATAGGAAAAATTTGTCGATTTCTAAAAAGATCAAAATACGGAACAGATTGATTTTTTCTTTTCTGAGAAGATCGAATCAGTCCTAACTCTACCGCAAGAGAAAGAGGAGCCTGGCTTTCAATTAATTTTTTAGCTAACAAGTCCCAAGAATCAACGGCAGACCCTAAATAAAAAGTTTTCTGTAACTCACGATCGATTCCACGTTTCTGGAGATACATTTGAGCATCACGATGCTGTTGTAATTGATTTCTAAAAAAAGCAGCGACAAATCGATTAAGACGATAAGCAAGCTGTTTTTTCTGATGAGTTTTTGATTTTACATTTCCAGAAAAATCCTTTGGAAGAGAGATTCCAGCCCGCTCACATAGATCTTCAAGGGCTTCCCCAAAACTAAGTCCATTCATTTCCATTACAAAAGAAATGAGGTCCCCCCCTGCTTTACACCCGTGACAGTGGTAAAGTTGTTTCGTTTCACTTACACCAAAGGAAGGTGTCCTCTCGTTATGAAAAGGACACAATCCAACATAATTAGCTCCTGATTTTTTTAAGACAACGTGCTCACTGACAAGATCCACAAGATTGACCTTCGATTTTAAACGCTCAATCATATCGGAGGAAAATCGGGAACCAGCCATCTCTCATCTTTCATTGGAAGTTAAAGAACTCAGTCGTCTCTGTACTCCTTTTTCATTAAAAGATCGATTCGCAACGAGTCATCAATCAAGAAGACAGGCAGTTCTTTACCATTTGACTCACTCTTTTGCCATCTGCTCCACCTTGAACTTGAGCAAGAACAACTGGCATTACTTTTCCCATGTCTTTCGGTTCAGATGCTCCTGAAGATTCGATTGCGGCCCTCACGACTCTTTCGAGCTCCTCATCAGATAGCTGCTTTGGCAAAAAGGTTGTTAAAAATTGAAGTTCCTGAGTTTCAGCTTCCACCAAGTCATCGCGCCCTCCTTGCTTAAACTGCTCAATCGAGTCTTGTCTTTGCTTTACAGAGGTTTGAATAATTTTAATGATTGCATCGTCATCTAAATCTACTCGATCATCAATTTCTTTTTTTCGAATCGCTGCGTGCAAACTTCGAGCATGCTTTAAGCTTTCTTTTTGCCCTGACTTCATAAAGGTTTTCATATTTTCAGATAATTTTTTCTTAATTTCAGACATATTTTCCTCTTTAGAATAAAAAAAAAGCCGAGCAAAGGCCCGGCTCAATCATTTGAAAAATGAAAGACTTATCGTCCTCCACGCTTCTTCTTAATCTGACGTTTGCGAGAAGCTTCTTCTTTCTTTTTTTGTTTGATCGAAGGTTTCTCATAGTGCTCACGCTTACGAACTTCAGACAAAGTTCCAGCTTTCTCAACGGCCTTTTTAAAACGTTTTAATACGCCTTCAAAAGATTCACCATCTTTTACATTAATTCTAGGCATCGACACTCACCACCTTTCAATACAAACTCGTTATAAAAACGGTCCCTCCTTATTAACGAGATCAGGACCAAAGAGCAACCAAAAAGCCACCTTTACCTGCTCCAGTCAGTTTTACTGCCAACGCTCCTTGCTCATAGAGTTTTTTTTCTAACTGTTCGATTTCATAAGAAATTAAACCCCAAGCATAGAAAACTTCTTGAGCGTGTTTCATTGAGTCTCTCAATTTTTCAAGATTTCCGCTCTGGAGTGAATCTAAAGCCATTTCAGTTGCGTTTTCCATTTGTTGGTCAAGTATGGTTGCTTGATGAGGATTTGATTCAACCCATTCATTTACCTGATGAACACATTCTTTTGTTGGAGATCGAAGTCCAGTGTCATGAAATGTCCACTTAGGCTTCCAAGAAAGAGAAAGTGGATTCCCCCCTTTTTCTATCGAAAAACAAATAGGTACGTCTTGAGCAATCACTGAAATATCCATTCCACTGCTTTTCCCATGAAACAAATCTTCAAGATTCTTAGCAAAATCAAAAATTTCTGACTTTTTAAGCATTCCCTGAGCAACTCTCCATTGAGCTATTGCAACACAAATGGCTGCCGAAGATCCAAGTCCTGCTTGAATGGGAATACTGCTTTCTAACTGAAATACTCCTGTAGAAATTGACAAAGAGTCTAAAAGAGCGCCCAAACTTTCATTTGCAGCGTATGGTTGAATTTCTCGAAAATCACTGGAATGATAACGAAAAGTAAGATGAAATTCGGGATGAGGAAAAGCAATTGCTCGCTTCCCTCTTAAAACAGAATGCTCCCCGGTAAGGACCCATTTTCCTGGCACAGTTACAGAAAAGGAAGAGGTCATAGAGGTCTCCAAAATAAACTCTGGCATCCATAAAGATGAATTGATTGGGGATGAAACCCGCGTTTTCTTAGCTTTTGAAAAACCCCTGTGGGAGAAATACCCAATCTTCCATGAAACTTTCTCTCTGGTCTTCCATCCCAAAAAGGAGCAGAAAAATCCATCGGATAGGGAGAAAGATTCATGATTTTGGCAATCATTTCAGAACAATAAACGGCTTCAGTCGTCCAATTAAAATAGGGGTCATAATGTCGTCCCCTCCACGGATCCACTTCTTCTGTAGTCAATGGTCCTCTCGTTTTATTTACCAAAATAGCCCCGACCTCTCCTCGAGGAAGAACTTCTTTGACTTCGACCACCCCATAATAGGGAGCTGAATGAAGCCAACCTTTTTCAGTTTCAATCGCCAAATGATAAAAAGGCTCATTCGGCACCCACGAAATAATTTCTCCCGAAGAATCTCTTTGTACAAAAAAAACAACTCTTAAATCCCCCCAGCAGATCTGGCCGCAAATAAAGAGTAAGAAGATCAGACACCTCATAAGCTGGAGGTATCACAGGACGCAGTTTGATCAAAGATTCCTTAAATCAGTAGAGAGTTTTCGTTCCAAAAAAATCGATTTTTTACAGGTATTCTAAAAAAAATAAATAAAGGTTCTTCTTTATATAAACGACTAAACTAATAAATTTTAGTTTATGCTGCGCATCATTTTTTATGTTATGAGGGTGAAGACTTGAAAGGCGGATTTTTTTGAAAGCTCATTTTTCTTTGATTCTCATCTCATTGATTTCGACCTTAGCTCACGCAGACCTAGACCTCTCTGGATGTCGAGATCCAGAGATCGGTATCCCTGAACTTCGCAAAGACATCAGAAGATCTCGCTACCGAGGAAGTAAATGCCTAAGGCGCTATGGATGGAACGAACAGGCAGAAGCCTTAAAAAACATCTGGAACCACAAACAAGTTAAGTTTAAGTGTGACATTCCAGGAGGAAGTGTTCGTTTGAAAAAAGCGGGAATGTATCCTGTAGGAATCTCTCATACCGTAAAAGCAATCTCCACAAGTAAAAATGATCCAGATTTTCCAGCAGTACTTCTCAATTCAAAAGATTATCTCTTTAGAAGCTGGAGAATTAAGCAATCGAGAATCTTTCACGAGTCAATTCACTGGCTAGGTTACAAACACTTTGATCAATTTGATCTTCCTCTTTTTGCTCAAGCCTGTTGTTTTGGTGTCGAGGATCGAGAAACCACACAGCTTGCATGTGAGTTTCTCTCTCAAAAAGAAAAGAATATTGATATCGAATCAGAAAAGTATCTTAGCACGCTGACTCTTCTTCTGATTGAAAAAAATATTAAATTTTCTGATTTTTTATTGAAGTATTTTTGGAAGGTCCACACATACAAAAAACAAAAAATTAATAAAAAAGACATTCTCCCATGGGTGAATTCTCTTTTACTTTATAGTCCTAAAAATGACTCTGGAGTTCCTCAAATTGAAGATGCTTCAATCGCACTCATGGCAATGACTTTTAAACTTTTTTTTACAAAGGCAATTGAAGATCTTCAAACAGCCGCTCAACTAAACGATCTTGTCGTAAGTTATTTTTTAGCTCACCCTCAATGGAAAGCTTCAGCACAACAACTTGCTGAAATTGCATATACAATTCTTTCTCAAAAATGGATCGCTTTAGGAATATCGGATTTAAAATTAGAAAAAAATGAAAATGACCTTTGTAAAAAGACAACCGGAAATGAAAAAATTGAAATAAAAAAATGGATTAAGCAACTTGAGAAAACACTAGATTTTCGTAGATTTCAAAGCGATGGAAATTCTGAATCCAAACAAACATTAAATGAAATTTTTAAAAATGGATACGCTTTTATGCCCTTGTGTCTTGTTCATACGAAATAATTTCAGTTCCTTGACCACAAAAATCTATTAACTGCTTAATCTGTGGAAATTTTTCTTTAAAAATTTTCTTTGCTTCACTCATTGATGAACGTGGCATCAGTAAGTGAATATTTGGGCCAGCATCCATAGTCACTACCCATCGATACCGACTGGGGTGATTTTCGATAAAATCAAGCACTTCTTTTGTTAAATCTATCCAATAAGAAAAAGAAGGACTTGATGTATGAAAAAGCTGATGCATTTCATGAAATTCTTCCCATGCAATTTTTGAAATCGATTCAACTTTGCTCTGCTGCAAATATTCTTTTATTTTAGTAAGTCTTTTCTGAACATTAGAAACTCGACTTTTCCAAAGAGGAGATGTTTTGATTCTCAAATGGGCCTGAGAGGAAGAAACTTTTTTTTCAGTATCACTCATGAGTAAAACAAGATCTCCCCAGTCTTCACACTTTGAATCAACTTTAAAAACACTCTCACCACTCCACTCAACCCAAGGTCCAATTAACGACCTCGAAGAACTTCCACTCCCTATCGCACTGACTTCCGCTAAAGCAGTCCTAAACTTAAGATTAGTGCGAAACGTTTCTTCAAATAAAGAAAAGTCCGCACAGCTTCTCATTGCACTTGCAACTGTGAGAGCTGAAAAGCTTGAAGCACTTGACGCAATTCCAACACCTTGAGGAAAACGGTTTTGCGATTGAATTTGAGTGATTCCAAAAGGTTTTTCATAAGGAAGATTAAATTTTCCAAAATGAGTTCTCGACCATTCAATCACTCGATCAAAATGAGTTTCAAAACGAATTCTTCCCTTATGAGAAAGAACAGGAGTTTTCCAACCATCATCGTCTTGAAAAACCTCCCATTGCATTTGATGCACTCGTTTTTCATAAGGGTCCCATAACAGCTGAATTCGAGTCGCTAAATCCTTTAGAGTCATTGAAAGACTAGGATTTTCAGGAAGGTTAATCACAGGATCTTTTTTTCCCATGTATTTAATCAAAGCAATATTGGACGGTGACTGTATAATAACTTGTTTCATTTTGTTTCGACCCCAGATTCAACTGAAAAACCATTCAAAACTAGTTTAAAGTCCAAACGCTCTATTTCCTCAATAATCTGACCGACTGGTGCATCCGACTCTAAGAAAACCCAGAATACATCGTTCATTAAAGCACCACAACCTTTAGCGACAATCACTCCTGGAATTTTTGAAAGAACTTCTATATCTTTTTTTGATTCTGATGATTCAAGTCCAAATGCTTTTAAAATTGAAATAAATTCCTGAGTTACTTTTTTAAATAAAAACTCATCTTTTTTTTCTAGCGCAGTTTTCCATAAATCAATAATCAGTTGAGATTCATATACAATCGCATCTGAATTTAAATTTTTTTGCTCTAAAAAAGATAAATGTTCATGAGTTTTTACTTTTCTATTAGTCCTATGAGTGACTGAAAAAAGTAAAAAACGGGAAAACCACTCTTTCGGAAAAGAAACGGTAGATGCTTCGAATCGAGACTCTGTTTTTATTTGAAAAGCGACTGTGCCACCCATAAATTGCGTCACCAAATCTACACCACTGGGAAGCACCTCTAAACAAGAATGTTCTCGATAAGTTTTCCAAATTTTCTGAATGTCATTCTCTAATCCTGCAAGAGTCCAAACGCAAAGATACTCTGCTGTTGATCCGCCCATTCCTCCAGCCCCATTAAAAGGATCAAAAAAACGAACCGGCTGATGAGAATCAATCGCTAATCGACCCGCAGGACTTTCTGGATGAAACGACGAAAGAGAAGCTCTCTCCGCTGAAAATCGAGGTTTCACAGCACTACAGACCCCTTCTCCACCCCAAAGAACCGAATATTCACCAATCAATAAAACTTTTGCGGGAACACTACAGCATTTCATAGCATTAAAGGGAACTTGCATCAGCCCGAAGAGATTTCAGAATCTCTCTTGCATGACTTAAATTAATTCGTTTTTCTTTTTTCAAAATTTGAGAAAGCTCTTCTCTCACAAAACCGATTTCATGTGCTGCTGCTCCAGCCGCAATTGCTAAATTTGCAGTATGTAAGTTCATATGTCCTTGTACAATTCCAACGGTAGCCAGCGCTTTGAGTGCCCCTAAGTTTTGAACAAGCCCAGTCGCTGCACAAATTCTTGCAAGATCGTCTGCTGATTCTACTTTCATCATTTTTAATGCAATCTTAGCAAATGGATGAGCTTGAGTCACACCACCCACCGTTCCTAAAGATAAAGGAATTTCAATTTTTCCGACTAAGTCTGAGCCAACCATTTTCCATTCGGTAATCGGCTCATATCTCCCATTACGAGAAGCATACGCATGAACTCCCGCCTCAACGGCCCTCCAATCATTTCCAGTAGCAATAAGCACAGGGTCTATTCCATTAAGAGTACCTTTATTATGAGTAGCAGCCCGGTAAGGATCAACCTGAGCAAATAAATAAGCCTCCTCAATTCCGCGACCGATCTTCGGATCAATATTACGAATGACCACTTCTGCTCCGGCCATTCGACCATCGACAAGATTAGATAAAATACAAAGCCCCACACGCTCTTCAGATATTTCTTCAATTTTTGGTTTAAGCGCCTCACAAACCTGATTAATGAGATTGGCTCCCATCGCATCACAAGGGTCACACAAAACATGTAAAACCAACATTTTGTTGGTAGAACCTGCTTCATTCGTAGGTTGATCTAATTCCCGAATGGCAATATCTCTCACCCCGCCCCCGCGAGCAACGAGTCCCGGAATACATGCGTTTGCCATTTCAATCAGTTCATTCCGACGAGCACCGAGCTGACTTATTGCTTTTTCAATATTTTGAACCGATGGAATTTGAACTTGTCCAATAATGAGTCTTCCTCGATTGTAGGTTCGAATACTTCCTTGTTCTAAAATCCATTTTGCAGAAGCACTTAAAGCAGCAACAATAGAAGTTTCTTCAACTGCAAGAGGAATCAAAACCTCTTTTCCATCAATTTTAAAATAAGTAGCTACACCAAGAGGAAGGGGAAACCATCCAATGACATTTTCGATCAAATGTTCTGCAATATCTGGAGATAAAGTCTTTTTTCCTGAAAGAATTTCTAATTCTGAATCACTAAGACCACAAATCTCTTGAACCCGTCTGAGACGATCCTCCCGAGACGCCTTATGAAACCCCTTCATTAATAACTTAAATCGGTCTTCGAAATTTTGATCGGTGAAAGATCCCATTCGATCCCCTCTTCCATTCCCTTAACTGGGAACTGAGTTCTCAGTTCTACGATATTCTTACATCCTGTACAAAAAAGAGCTACCTTCAGCTCATACTCAATACGTTCCATCCATAGCTCTAATTCTTCCGCTCCTAGAAGAGCTTTTTCAAGAGCTGGCTGCGCAAAACCCACTCCTTTTGCTCCTAAAACAAGTGCTTTAGCTGCATCAAGTCCGGTACGAATTCCTCCACTCGCCCAGTACTCGGTCTGACTTCCCGTGAGCACTTCCATTGCATGAAGAAGGGAGTCATACGTAGAAATACCCCAGTTTTTAAAAGTCTCAGACGCAGATTTTAAAGAATGAGAAGTTGTTCGATCTCCCTCAATTCTTCCCCAATGAGTTCCGCCCAGACCACTCACATCGACAGCAGAAACACCCATTTCTTGTAAACGGCGAAGTGTCCTCTTAGAAAAACCACAACCTGTTTCTTTCACTAAAACAGGAATAGACATTTTTTTTACTAACTTTTCTAAAGCAGTCCACCCTCCTCGAAACTGGGGAGTTCCTTCTTCTTGAATGACTTCCTGAAGAGCATTCAAATGAATAACAATCGCATTCGCATGAATCGAATCAACAATTCCTTTTACTTGGTCCAGATCTGAAAGAATCAACTGAGAAATTCCTAAATTTGAAATAAGAACTAATTCTGGAACTGATCGGCGAAGCTCTTTCCATTGATCTACCAAGTCCGAATTTCTTTCAAGTTGCCTTCGTTGGGATCCGACCCCCATCCACCAACCTCGCGCGGCAGCTCTTTCAGCTAAAGTTCGATTCATTGAAAATGCATCTGGATGACCTGCGGTCATGCCTGCAACAAAAAAAGGCGTATTTCTGGTTTTTCCTAAGCTATTGATCTCCAATGAAACTTCTTCAAAATTAAGATCCGGAAGAGCATCATGAACAAGCTCAATTTGATCAAAACCACTGAGTCCAATCGCTTGATTTTTAGAGTCCAAAGACGATTGGATATGATGCTTTTTTCTATCTTCAAAACGCTGAATGTCCATACTCCCCACTTATAACTGAAATTCAGACTAAAAAAAACAACTTTTTATTTCTTAACTTATTGAAATCATTGAAATTAGTGTCATTTTCTATTTTTATAAAAAAAACATAAAAAAGACTCTCATTTCATTGGTGGTTCTTATTCGGAATTCTTGAAAAAATACGATAACTTCAAAAGATGAACCAGGTCAGCAACACGATCAAACATCTCTATCAAAAACTGATTGAACCGCTAGCCTTTACAGAAAAGAAATACCATCGACACATCCTCGCACTATTTGTAGCCCTCATTGTATTGAAAAACTTTTTTTCTCCCACGCCTCTGGAGGAAGCAACGGACAACCAAAATGCTCCCATTGACCCCGATCTCATTGTTAAAGAAATCCACGGAAAAAAAGAACATTTAGCCCCAGGTATTCCAAAAGCCCGGATACCTGAGTATGCAATTGAAGGCTTCGACTTCACTTCAACTCAAGGAAAAGTAAAAGAGTGGAAACTGGAAGCACAGAAAGCTTACCTTTATAACAAAGAACAAATTGTTCACGGAAAAACAACCAAAGCATATCTCTTTGGAAGCAACCAACCCCCTACGATTGTCACCGGACAAGAGTCGAAATACTTTATGGGCCAAAGAGACCTCGAGGTTTTTGGAAACGTCAAAACTGTTTTTCCTGATGGATTTACACTTTACAGTGAATACTTACACTACTACGCGAACAAAAGAGTGATTATCATTCCTACAGACTACCGAGTCCATGGGGATGGATTAGTTGATGATGAGAAAAAAATTCAGTTTAAAAGCTCAGGAATTATTTTTGAATTTGAAAACAACGAAATCGAACTCCCCAAAGATGTCTACTTTTTAATGGAACGAGTTGGGCCTAAAACGTCTTATACACAAGGGGTCTCTGATCGAACAGAAATACGCTCAGAGCACTGCTTAATCGATCGAACACTTAGAATTGCTCATTTTGACGTTAAGAATAAAAAAAATGACGTCACAGTAGACCAACCTGAAATGCATGTGATCGCAAAACGAGTTGATCTCAATTATTCGGGATTTAAAAATACAGTGAATTATATGGTTGCTCATGATGACGTTGAAATTATTGAAACGAGTGAAGGAACCGAAAGAAGAGCGACTTGCGGAATGGCAGAATTTGATACCCAAAGAAACCTCATCTTTTTAAAAAAATATCCACAAGTTTACCAACAAAACGATACAGTCACTGGGGACCTGATGATCATCCACAGAGACAAAGACCTCGTTGAAGTAAAAAGAAGTAACGCATTTAGCGAAGGAAAAACTCATACAAATTGAGGAAAAACATCATGAATGAAACAACAATACTGTCGGCTAAACATTTAAAAAAATCTTATAAAGGGCGCCTCGTTGTCAAAGACGTGAGTTTTGAAGTCAAAGCAGGACAAGTTGTTGGACTCCTTGGTCCAAATGGAGCAGGAAAAACAACGTCATTTTATATGGTTGTAGGCTTAGTCGCTGCAGATCAAGGATCTGTTCAGCTTTCAAATGAAGAAATATCCAAACTTCCAATGCATGAAAGAGCACGAAAAGGAATCGCCTATCTTCCTCAAGAAGCTTCTGTTTTTCGGAAAATGACCGTTGAGGAAAATATTGACGCAGTACTAGAAACCCTTGGACTTGGGGAAAAAGAAAGAAAAAATAAACTTCAAAAGCTTTTGGACGAATTCAAGCTCAACCATGTCAGAAAACAAAAAGCATTCACCCTTTCAGGAGGGGAAAGACGAAGAGTGGAGGTTGCCCGCTCGCTCGCTTTAGACCCCCAGTTTCTCCTTCTCGATGAGCCCTTTGCAGGAATTGACCCCATTGCAGTGAGTGATATTCAAAAAATGATCGAGGTTCTCAAGAAGCGTGGGATAGGAATTTTGATTACCGACCATAACGTACGGGAAACATTAGAAATTTGCGACTTTGGATATTTGCTAAGTGATGGTACAATTTTAGAGACGGGTACTCCTGAGGAAATTGCGAATAGCCCAAAAGCTCGCGAGAAGTACTTAGGGGAAAAATTCCAACTCTAGGCAAAAAAGTGGAATCCGTCAAAAGGTTACGGGCGCGTAAACCGAAGATCTCTCATCGTTTAGGATAACCATGGCACTCGAGCTCAAACAAGGACTCAAACTCAGCCAACAACTGGTCATGACGCCTCAGTTGCAACAAGCCATTAAGCTTTTGCAACTCAATCGTATGGAATTGGCGGAAGTCATTAACCAGGAACTCGTTGAAAACCCCATTTTAGAAGAAAACTTGGAAGCTCCAGAACATGGAAACCAAGACACTGAAACAATGGGAGCAGACGGGAATATCGACCCTGAAAAGCAACAGCGACAAGATGAAGAGGCGTTTGCAAAAGATCAAAATGACGATCAAAAGCTTCTTCAAGGAAAAGACGACTTTGATTGGGACGCCTACATTGAAAGCTTTAATACGACTTCAAGCAGCGCACCTTCAATGAAAGAAGTGAATGAAGACCTCCCTAGCTTTGAATCAGTCCTCACGCGATCAAGCACACTAGAAGACCATGTTCGATGGCAAATCTCAATGGCCACAATGGCTGATGACGAAATGAAATTTGCAAACCTGGTTGCAGGAAACTTAAATGAGGATGGATACCTCATAGCGGAAGTCTCTGACCTCGCTCATGAAGTAGGACTGGATGTTGAAGATGCCGAGGAAGTTTTAAACTTAATTAAAAACTTTGATCCTATTGGAGTCGGATCTCGCAACTTAAAAGAATGTCTTCAAATTCAATCTGAGTTCATGAATCCAAGGCAACCTTTAGTTGAAGAAATTATCGCCAATCACTTGGGAGACTTGGAGAAAAAAAACTACAACGCCATTGCAAAAGCACTCAGTATTTCTTTAGATCAAGTCATTGAATCCACAAAACTGATCATGGAGCTTGAACCCAAACCAGGAAGATCTTTTCACAGTGGTGAAGGAAATCATTACATCACTCCCGACATTTATGTTTATAAAGTCGGAGACGAATTTGTTATTTCACTTAATGAAGATGGCCTTCCTAAATTAAAAATCTCCCCTTATTACAAAGATATTTTATCAAAAGCCAAAACAGACGCTCATTCTGAAAGTGGAAAAGACACAAAAGATTACGTTCAAGACAAACTTCGCTCTGCTCTGTGGCTAATTCGATCTATCCACAACCGTCAAAAAACAATATACAAAGTTACCGAAGCAATTGTTGAAAGACAGCAAGACTTTTTTATCAAAGGCGTCCAATGCCTTAAACCAATGATTTTAAAAGACGTAGCAAATGACATCGGAATGCATGAATCTACCATTTCTCGAGTAACTACAAACAAGTATATGCACACTCCGGTAGGAGTTTTCGAATTAAAATATTTTTTCAACTCTTCTATTTCACGAACTGACGGTGCTGAATCAATGGCCAGTGAAGCCGTGAAAGAGAAGATTAAAAAACTTGTTTCTCAAGAAAATCCTAAAAAACCTCTTTCAGATCAAAAAATTGTAGAACTTCTTAAGGAAGACAACATTAATATCGCTCGACGGACAGTCGCAAAATACCGAGACGTACTCGGAATTCTTCCTTCTGGAAAAAGAAAAAAATTATTCTAATTGTTTCACCCATAAACCTCATCAAACAAAGGAGTACGTATGATTGTTACGATGAACTTTAAAAACATGGACGGAAGAGACCTCTTTAAAGAATACGCATTCTACAAGACAAAGAGGCTAAAAAAATATTTTAACGGAAAAATTCACGTCACATGGACGTTGAGTCTAGAAAAAAATGATCGAATTGCACATTGTCATATTGTTGGAAATCACATTGATTACTTTATGGAATCCAAAGGAGAGTCTTTCTTCGAAGCATTAGATTTGGGAATTGACCGAATCGAAAAACAAATTAAAAGAAAGAAAGAAAAAGTCAAAAACCGTCGGCCTCACCAACGCCAAAGAGCTGCGTAACCTTTTTAGGTTTTCCATGATTGCAGATGGATGGCTTGATTGCGATCCATCTGCAACACAAAACCACACTCCGTAGATTCACAACAGTTTGATTTCTATAGTTTATTAATAATTGATAAAAAAACATAAATATTGTAAAAGATGAGAGTTTTAAGGATTAATAGAATTACATGAACGCTCTCAAACTTTCTCTTTTTTCTCTTCTGCTTGGAATACATGCATTTGCAAACGAGAATCTCTGCGAAGACACCTTTATTCAATCCTTACTCAACTCACGGCAGATACAAGTCTTAAATCAAATTGAAAAAAACAAAGATTATTCTATAAAAATCCTAACTGGAACCATCGATGGTACGTCTAAAACGATTGTACTCTTAGGAGAAAATCATCATAAAAATCAATCCGAAAAATCGCTAGGTCACTCAGTCATTGAACAGTTTGATTTATACGGATATGAAGAATTTGATTCTAGTAAAACAATAGGAGGAAATACTCTTGTTTATCTTCTTTTAGTTTTTGAAAAAATTGCATCTAAAACAGGACGAACTTATTCATCTACCGTAAGTGATATCCACGAAACGATTAAAAAATCCGAAAAAAAACAACTTCCTAAAAAAGTGAATTTTTCTCCAAAAAAAGAAAAAATTTCAGGAATGCTCGCCGAAATGGAAGACTATGCTGAAAACTACGAAGCCTCATTTAAAAGTAGTTCACCTACTGACAAAACATCCATTCACTTAGAAAAAGGACATTCTCCTGATTTTTTAGAGCACTTCTCATCAGTAGCAATTCCACTTTACTTTATCTCTCTTGCTAGTATTTTGAGCTACACTACTTATCAAGCAACCTTAAATTCAATCAATCAAGACTCTGGAATTCCTGCACTCACTCTCGTAGGATCAATTGGAATTGGTGTGAGCAGCGCGATAATTTTTCAAAAACTAAATCTATGGATTGAAAATAAATGGAAAGTTCAACCACTTAGACTCCTCACTTATCCTCTCTTTATTGGAATGGAAAAAAACAGAAATAAAACAATGGCAAAAAATATCATGGAGGCATTGAAAAAACACCCAACCACAGCCGTGATGATTAATGTGATAGGAAAACATCATGTCTCTGGAGTGGGTAAAATTTTACAAAAAGAAAACGGATTTAAAGAAATCTCTCTTAAGAATTAATTTTTTTCTTATCCTTCTTTAATAAAATACTTAAAAATTTTTCCGTGATCACCTGAAATATATAAAATGGTTTCATCATCTTGCTTTTGATGAGCATCAAATAAATAATAACCTTGCATTGACTGAACAGGAAAAGTCCATTTCACCTTTCCATTAGAACGAAAAGAAAAAAGTTGAAACCTTCTCGCCTTTTCCCCTCTATTACTTACACCTTCAAAGCCTAATACAATTGATTGATCAAGAACCTGAATTCGACTTGAATAGTGAGCTTGAGCAGTATCTTGATAACTCCAATCAAAAACCCAGCGTGGGTTTTCGTCAAAGTTCTTCATTTCATTTAAGTGAAATAAAGCAGCACTCAAAATTTCTTGTCCTCTTTTTGAATTTCCGTAAAAAAGAAGAGACTCACTCGTTGAAGAAAAAACAATTTTAGAAATTGAAAATGGAACTCCTGCATCTTGTAATAATTCACCTGTTAAAGAAAAAACAGAAACTTTTTTACTTTGATGAGAATCTAAATAAAGAACCGCTATTTTAGGTTCAGCCGAGTTCGACAAGGTAACACTCATCGGTTGTCCACCAAGACTTCTCGTCCAAAGTGATTTCAACTCAGGAGAAAGAAGTTGTACTTTTCCACCATCTAACCCCATTAAAATCCAACGCTCATCTCTTGAAATATCAAAAGTTAAAACATCGGCACTCGTCGGATATTCTAAGATCTTTTTTCCATCAAAACTCAATGCCACAAAAGCAGTTCGAGGACGAGAGTCGTCGTCATAATAACAAATCACCCTCTCATTTAATGTTTGAACATAAGGATAACACATCCCCGGGTACGTCCACTTCTCTTTTCCTTGTTGATCGTATGCAATCAGTTTATCTTCGTAAGTTGAAATCACATTGAGTTTTCCCTCAAAAGATAACCCAAGATCACGTACTCTTGCCTTTAAAGGAAAAGACCAAAGAACTTTTCCGTTAGAATTTAAAAGCTGAAGGTGAGGTTTAGAAATATTTTCACCATTTCCCGGAAAGTCTGGAACAGTTGCAGCAAGCATTCTTTGTCCACTTGAAGATATTTTTAAATCTGTTAATCGACCAGGAAGATCTATCTCAAACTGTTTTTCAAATTGACCAACAATCATAAAGTCAATTTCATGAATTTTTTTTGAAAAACTTCCTAAACTCAAAATAAAAAAAATAAAAAGAGAAACCTGAATGAGAAAAAATCTTTTCCACAAGTGATAGGATGCATGTTTTTTCATGACTTTCCATTATGGATGCACAAATGAAAATAAGAAAGAAAGTTTAACGAGATTTTCTGATTGTTTTTGAGTAATTCTGATTGGCCTTTTTCTTCTCATCAGAATCAACTGTATTCTGATAGTCTTCAAGGCCCATAAATCCATAGATTTTTTTTGCTAACATCGTATTCACCTGAGCAAACAGCTCTTCAGTGATATGAGTTTCAATTTCAATCGGGATGGAAATTTTTTGACGTCGAATAAATGACAGATACTCTTTGATGACATTTAAAATAAAGGTTTCACGATCTATGTTAGAATCTTGAAAGTTAAAGAGATGATGTTCAAAAATGACATAAAGAGGATCCTGAGTCGGTTCAATCGGCTTTAACCATGAAGTCATTTTTTTTAAAGTCATCTTGAACTTTTTCGGAACGGGAAAAAAAACCTTGAGCGCTAAAAAGAAAATTCAAAAAAGAAATAAAAAAAATGATCATTTTCAGGAATTTAAAAAATTACTCTCCGAGTCAAAAAGAATCCTGATTTCAACCCATGCACTTCCCGATGGAGATGGACTCGGTGCAGAATATGCTCTTTTTCATTATTTAAAGAAAATTAAAAAGTCCTGCCGCGTTTACAATCCAGACCCTTGCCCTCCACGTTATCAGTTTATGGATCCAAAAAAGGCAGTCCTCCTTGGACCACGAGAAGTTCAACTTTGGGACAGCTGGGACCTTTGGGTCATTCTTGACACCAACGATCCCCGGAGACTTAAAAATTTATGGGGTGAATTATCTCTTCGATCAAAAAAAATTGTCTTTTTAGATCATCACCCTATTCTCTCTTCTCTGGAAGAATCCGTCCACTATCCTCCTCATGCGCTCATTGTCTCAGAAACAGAATCAAGCAGTATTGGAGAACTTCTCTACCGAGCCTTTTCTGATTTAAACCTCACATCTATTAATAAAGAAATCGCGCTTGGACTTTATGTCTCTGTTATGACCGACACAAACAGTTTTCGTTACTCAAGAACCACTCCTCTTTCTCACCGAATCGCAGGAGAAATGATCGAGCATGGGGTCAATGCAGAAGAAGTTTATCAACAAATTTACTCGTCAAAAGAAGTCAACCACTTAAGACTTCTAGGTCATATGCTTTCCAACGTTAAAGTTTCAAAGGGAGGAAAACTCGCCTGGATTGAAGTTAATTTGGAAACAAGAAAACAACATCGCGCAACCGCGGATGACACACAGTCTTTTCTCAATCTCCTTCTTCTTCTGAAAGACGCAGAAGTCGTTTGCCTTTTTAGAGAAGAGGAGAATCAACAGATTCGTGTATCGCTGAAATCTAAGGGGAAAGTCATCATTAATCGAATCGCTGAAGAGCTGGGTGGAGGAGGGCATGACTATGCTGCTGGTTTCGCAGTCAGTGCGACTCTAAAAAAAACGGTTCAGTCAGTCACTACTCGACTCCTAGAAACCATTGAATATTTTGAAAAATTTGGAAAACTACCTCCTCGAGGATAATTTTTTTTTGCAGATTCCCCTCTTGAAATTTGGTCGAGATTTTAGAATGATGGAGCTTTCTACAAGGAGGCTCTGTAATGATCGAAGTCCAAAACCTTACCAAAATGTATGGTCCACATACTGCTATTCAAAATCTAAACTTCAATGTCGAAGCAGGTGAAGTCGTTGGATTTTTAGGACCCAATGGAGCAGGAAAAAGTACAACGATGAAAATCATCACTGGCTTTATCCCTTCTTCTTCAGGAACCGTAAGAGTTGCTGGGCACGATATTTTTAAAAACCCAATCGAAGTCAAAAGAAACTTAGGTTATCTTCCTGAAACACCACCTGTTTATATGGAAATGAAAGTTCAAGATTACATTAAATTTTCTGCACAAATTCATGAACTTCCCCATTCAAAAATAAAAAATTCCGTTGATTTGGCCCTAGAAAAGACAGGACTCACTCACGTAAAAAATAGAGTCTGTGGAAATTTATCAAAAGGATATCGACAACGAGTAGGGCTTGCCGCAGCACTTGTCCATGATCCAAAAGTATTGATATTAGATGAACCCACCGTAGGACTAGATCCAAAACAGATCATTGATATTCGAAGCTTGATTAAAGGACTTGCAGGAGAACACACCGTCATTTTAAGTTCACACATTCTTCCTGAAATTACAGCGACCTGCCAACGAGTTATTATCATTAATCAAGGACAAATCGTTGCTCAAGATAGTCTCGAACGACTGGATACTCGCTTAAAACAGGGCACCACCTACCTTCTTACCGTAAGAAATCTTTCCGGGTACGAATCGCTTTCATCCATCCCCGGAGTTTCATCTGTTCAAGTTGAAGGAGAAACCATCCAAATTCACACAGAACCAAAAGCGGGAGATATTCGTGATCAAATTGCAGAACACGCAGTCAAAGCTGGACTTGGACTTCTTGAGTTTAGTTCAGAAAAACTAAGCTTAGAAGATATCTTCTTACAATTGACGACTAAAGAACCTACAGGAGATGCCTCATGAGAATCATTTGGACAATCGCGACTCGCGACTTTAAAGCTTACTTTGTTTCTCCCATTGCCTACATTGTTACGGGAATTTACATGGCACTAATGGGAATCTTTTTTCATTCAGGACTCGAATATTTTCATCGACAAGCAATGCAATACAACCAATTTGGCGGTCGGGGTGAAGCCGCAAATTTTGTAGATCACATTATTAGACCTACTTATGGAAACATGAATGTTTTATTTTTATTTATCGTTCCCTTTATTACAATGAGACTTTTCTCAGAAGAAAAGAAACTTCATACACTTGAAATGCTCATGACGGCTCCAGTAAAAACACATCAAATGGTTTTAGGAAAGTTTCTTTCGAGCATGATGCTTGTTGGACTCATGCTTCTTTTGACAAGCATTTTTCCAATAATCTTATTTGCAACTGGAAACCCTCACTGGGGAGCCATCTTTACAAATTATTTGGGAACTCTTTTGATGGCATCCTGTTGTGTTTCACTGGGAATGCTGTTTTCAAGTATGACAGAAAATCAAATTATTGCTGGAGCACTCGGATTTGGAGCAGGTCTGTTTTTTTGGATCATTAATATGGTTGCTTACTCTCTTTCCTCAACCGGAAAGATCATTGTAGAGTATTTTTCTCTTATTGGCCACTTTGACAACTTTAGTAAAGGGGTCATTAACAGTAGTGATTTAATTTATTTTCTCTCATTTATTTTCGTGACACTGTTCATGACTCATCGAGTGATTGATTCTTATCGTTGGAGATAGACATGACTAAAAAAGAAGGAAAAAGCATGAAAAGCACGTTTTATTGGGGACTCTTGGGAGCTGTTCTTTTGGGATTCATGGTCTCTTATGTCTTTTTTTCAGAGATCCCTTGGGTCTTTGGAATTCTAGCAGCAGTTGCAATTGGAGCAATTGTTGGATTGGTCATTGAAAATAGAAAAAAATTTAAAACTCGCTCTGCTGCCGTTGGCATTTACTCTGGAACATTGACTCTCATTCTTATTGGTTTTGTCACTGTTATTAATTATTTAGGATATCAATTTCCAAAAAACTTAGACCTCACAGAAAATAAAGTCTACAGTCTTTCAGACCAGACCGTTAAAGTTCTAAAAAATTTGAATCAAGAGGTTACTGCAACCATTTTTGATAATTTTGAAGGACAGTCAAAACATAAACCTCTTCTTGAAAATTACCGTGGAATTTCAAATCAATTTAAATTCGAATTTGTAGATCCAAATAAAGAGCAGACTCGTGCAAAACAGGCAGGAATTAAAAAACTAGGAACATTAGTTCTTTCAACAGTAGGAGCTGTTGGAGACGTTTCTAGAAAAGTCGATCCAATTAATGAAGAAAATCTCACCAATGCATTAATAAAAATTTTAAGTAAAAAACAAAAGATCTTTTGTGCGATCTCTGGACACGGAGAAAAAGATTTTGACCAACGAGATGCAAATGGCTTAGCAGAAATGAGATCTGCGCTCGAAGCGCAAAGTTATTTGGTGAAGAAAATTTCACTTCAGCAAAACAAAGGAAGCGTTCCTTCTGAATGCTTAGCAATAGGAATTTTTGGCCCTGAAAAAGCGTTTTTTGCCTCTGAACTGAAAGGGATTGAGGAGTACCTCAAACAAGGAGGAAGAGCATTTATTGCGTTTGATTATGGACTTGACGGTAAAGAAACTGCAAAAGAACTAAAGGATATTGTTTCACATTGGTATGTAAACGTAGTTAAAGCAGTGATCGTTGACCCTGCCTCGCGATACATGAACATGGACGCATTTGTCTCAATGGTCCCTAGTTACTCAACGGACCACTCTATTACTAAGGATTTTAAGATCAATAGCGTTTTCCCTCTTGCACGTCCTTTAGAAATCATTGCTGGCGCTCCCGCTTCACTTAACATCCAGTGGCTCGCTAAAACGATGCCAACAAGCTGGGGAGAAACAAGCTCTCAAGAAATTAAAACAGGAAGAGTTGAAATGACTCAGGGACAAGACAAACAGGGCCCTCTAGAGGTAATGATCTCTGTTGAAGGAAAACTGAAGGATTCAACAGCTAAACAAAACACTCGTTTAATCATCGCAGGAACATCACTATTTGCAAATAATCAGTTTTCAAGATTTGGCGGGAATGGTGACCTTTTTGTAAATACAATTAGTTGGCTTTTAGAAGACGAAAGTTTAATTTCGATTCGTAAAAATTCACACGAAAAAGCAGAAATCGCACTGTCTTCGCAAACTCAGAAATTAATTTTTTTACTTTCAGTCATTCTCTTTCCGCTTCTTATTTCCATCGCTGGCGTAGTGGTATGGGTGAGAAGAAGACGACTGTAAGAATAAGGGAGGCTTTATGGAAAATGTGTCTTGGAAAAACCTACTCATTTTGGCTCTCGCCCTCGTCTTTTTTTCTTCCTTTGCATATTGGTACGGGAATGTAAAAAAAAATGAAGATGAAAAACAGCTACAAAATTCCGAAAAAATATTTTTATTAGAAAATGAAAATATTTCTTCCATTGAGCTAAAGGGACCTTCAGAAACCTATGTTTTTGAATGTATAAAAAAAGAAGGAAACATCTGTTCTCCTGGAAATCATGCGGAGTGGCAACTCACCAAGCCCTTTTCTGTCTCAGCTGACCGATCAAACATCAATAATCTTGTTTCTACACTCAGCCACTTAAAACAAGCCGGAATCATCGATCTCTCTAAAGATTCTCCCAAGAAAAAGAAAACATTACTCAAAGACTATGGCCTGGATCCAATTAGTCAAACGCAATCTATTTCGATTGAATTAAATAACAAAACCAACCTTACTCTCTTACTAGGCAAAAGATCAGTCATTGGAAATAACGTTTTAGCAATAAAAGAAATTAACCAAAAACTAAAAACAAACATAGTTTATCAAGTCCCTGCTCATGTCCTTTCTCATCTCAGTCACAAACTCAGTCACTGGAGAGATAAAAAAATATTCTCTATAAACTCACATGAAATTCTTGCGTTTGAAGTACAAGGATCAAAAAAACCGTTCAGCGGAAAACTCAATGAAAATCAGTGGATCCTGACTCAAGGAAAAGAACAGTGGCCAGGAGATTTAGAAAATGTAGATAGTTTATTAACAGCACTAAGCTACCTGAAAGCCAAAGATTTTTTTGATTTCAAAAAAGATCATCCAAAAGCGAAGCAAAGAATTAAACAGTCTAAAAAAGTTTTAACTTTTAAAATAAAAATAAAAAAACAAAAAACAAAAGAAGACATCACACTTGAAGTTTTTGAGTATAAACCTGATTCAAAAATAAAAAAAATCTATGCTCGCCATTCAGGAGCAGACCCTCTATTTGAAATTAACCCAGATGACCTAAGCCGTCTTGACGCCTCACTGCTCTCTTTACGTCAAACTAAATTCATCACTTCAATGGAACGCTTTGGCTCAAAAAATATCGAATTTAAATATCCTGACAAAAACAAGATTACTCTTCAAAAAGAAGAAAATCTTTGGAAAATAACGGGAGAATCTAAAGCAGTTGTTCAAGAAAAAGTGAATCAACTTCTCAGTGAACTTTCAGGAAAACGAATTCAAAAATTTCTTACTGAAAAAGAAACTCCAAAAGGCCAAAAAAATGGAATTTATGTTACCCTGAGGGAAGAAGGAAAAGAAAAAAGGAAGTTTCTTTTTTGGAAAGTCGGAAAAGAAATCTATGCAAAAGACCTTCTGTCTACAAGAAAAGAATCTTTTGTTCTAGATTCCGTTCTTTCTAAATCATTTCCTTGGGAGAAAGATTACTTCACTAAACCTTTACCTCAGGAAAACACCCATAAGGAACACGCAGGTGGCCATCACCACGCTCATTAAATGAAATGAAATTATTTTTGATTCAAAACTATATTCAAACAATCTATCGACTTTTTACGAATCCTCGTGATTTTTTCTCCCAGCTCCCCGAAAATCCTCATTATACAGGTCCACTCACCTTTGCATTAGTTACTCACTGGATAGGAACAAGTATTGGCTATTTATGGGCTCTTGTTTTTGGAAATCATATTTATCTTACCCTCCATGAATGGATGAATAAGTCTGGATTTTACGAAATGAATTCTGAGTGGTGGATGCAAAAAGGTCAAGCCTGGATAAAAGCATGGATGATGAGCGCTGGTTCTGTCATTATCGATCCTTTTACTACTCTCTTTAAAATTGTAATTGCGAGTGCTGTTATTTTTATGGGAGCGCGAGTATTCATTACGCCTGACTCCACAGGGAAACCCCAAGTAGATTTTCCTTCGGCTCTCCAAATTATTTGCTATGGAATGGCTCCCTCTCTATTATTGGCAATTCCATTTGCTGGTAGTTTTTTTTCTGATTTAGGGAGTTTTATCGTGACGCTTATCGGAGTAAAAACCATTTATCGAGCTGAAACCTCTCGGGCATTAGTAATCACATTATTCCCACAGTTTATCGCATTATTTTTAATTCTCATTTTCTCATTTATGATTTTCTTTGCCCTTGCTCAATTTGTCGCACTGCAATCCTTTTAATTTATGATAGCAAGGGAATATGCATTTTCATCAGATGGTTGGTAGCATAGAAATTGTTTGTGGAAGTATGTTCAGTGGAAAAACTGAAGAACTTCTCAGAAGAGTTAAAAGAGCTCAAATCGCTCGGCAAAAAGTCCAAGTCTTCAAACCTTTGATCGACGATCGATATAGCCTTGATCATGTTCAAAGCCACAACGCTGCCCGAGTCCCATCGATTCCAGTTCAAAATGCAAAAGAAATCCTAGAAAAAATGGATGATAATACTCGAGTAGTGGGAATTGACGAAGTCCAATTTTTTGATAAAGAAATTGTAGATGTCGTTCAAAAGCTCGCCTACCGAGGAATTCAAGTCGTTTGTGCAGGACTCGATATGGATTTCAGAGGCCTTCCTTTTGGTCCCATGGCTGATTTAATGTGCGTCGCAGAAAAAGTCACAAAACTACAAGCCGTCTGCATGGTTTGTGCAGCTCCTGCTACTCGTTCACAGAAAGTTTTTTCTGATCAAGGTCAAAATGAAAATCAAATTGATTTAGGGGCTCATGACAAATATGAAGCCCGCTGTCGATTTTGTCACGAACCTGAAGGAGTTCATTTTCCAGCCCATCAAATCGGACTGCGACACGCAAGAAATGAAGACTCTACAAACGAGGAGGTTATTTAGTCCTCATGAATCATCACTATGGCAAACAAGTTCATCTCATTTCTACAATAAGCTTAAAAACTCGAATTGCACAAATGGGGCATCCAGAGACTTTTCAACCACAAATGAACTTTTTTATAGAACGAATTTACCTCGAACTTCTATGGACAGTTCTCCAAAAAGAATTTCCAACAAAGACTCAGAGTTTCCCCACTCGAATGGCTCAGTTTCATCCTGAAGCAAATATCTCTGGAGAGTTTATAGATCCTCATACTTCTGTTGTTTGTGTAAATCTTGCGCGAGCTGGCACCCTTCCTTCTCATATCTGCTACTCAGAATTAAATACGATTTTAAATCCGCAAAAAGTCAGACAAGATCACATCAGTATTTCTCGATCGACTGACGATAAGAATCAAGTGAAAGGGGCTCAAGTTTCAGGGCATAAAATTGGGGGTTCAATTGATAATGCCATTGTTCTGATTCCTGATCCAATGGGAGCGACTGGGAATACGATTGTAGAAACTCGAAAATTATATGAACCGTATGGAACTCCTCAAAAATGGATTACAATTCATAGTATTGTAACCCCTGAATATTTAAAAAAAGTAACTACTGAATGCCCTGACGTAACTGTTTATGCAGGACGCCTCGACCGAGGACTTTCTTCAGAAAAAGTCCTCAACTCTGAACCAGGGGAATTTTGGGATGAAGAAAAAGGATTAAACGAAAATCAGTACATTGTCCCTGGCGCAGGAGGCATTGGTGAGGTATTAAATAACTCTTTTGTGTAAGAGGTGAAACGATGAATCCAATGGATTACACTATTGAAAAATTTATTAGTGAAAAAGAAATTAAAGATAAAATTGCAAAACTTGCAGATCAAATCAATGCAGACTTTGATGGAAAAGAAATTGTAGCCATATGTACGCTCAAAGGAAGTTTCGTTTTCTTTTCAGACCTCATTCGAAGTCTCGCCCTTCCCGTTCGGTGTGAGTTTTTAGGACTTTCGAGCTACGGAAATCAAACCACAACATCCGGAGAAGTGAAAGTCACCTTGGACCTCAATAGTCAAATCGAAGGAAAGCACGTTCTTATCGTTGAAGATATTGTTGACTCTGGGATTACACTTCAATTCATTTTGAAATACCTCGAAGCCAGAAACCCGGCATCGATTAGCACCGCTGCTCTTCTCAGTAAACCTGATGCGCTTAAGGTAGATGTCGATGTTGAGTATGTCGGTTTTGAGATACAAAATCAGTTTGTTGTAGGATACGGCTTAGATTATGCGGAAAGCCTCAGAGGTCTTCCTTATATCGGAATTCTTCATCTAGAAGAGTAATATGAAGACTATTACCGTTAAAACACCGATTAGGGCGGATTTAGCAGGTGGAACTCTTGATCTCTGGCCAATCTATCTTCTGCTTCCATCACCGATGACCATCAATGTAGGATTGTCTTTATTTGCTCAGACTCAATTAAAAATTAAACCAGGAACAGGTTTAGTTTCAATGAAGTCAATTGATCAAAACCAAGAGATCAAAACCCAAATCTCCTCTTTTTTGAACGAAGATATCCCTTCTTGCTTTCGGCTTCAACAATGCCTCCTCGAACAAGCACAAGAACTCTCCGAAGTTCACTTAAACTCTTCATTGAATTCTTTTGATCTCGAATTTGAAACTCATGCAAAAAGTCCGGCAGGAGCCGGACTTGGAGGATCCTCATCCTTAAATATCAGCCTAACCACGGCGATTCTCTCTTGGATTTACGGTTGGTCAACCATCACCCCAGAATTGATTGAAAATGAAATTATTCCTTTTGCACAGGACTGTGAATCTAAAGTCCTGTGGGGTCCCGCAGGCCTCCAAGACTACTATGGAGCAGCGTATGGAGGACTGCAAAAATTAAAATGGAGAGCTGCACATCATCAACGAGTTGCTTATCCCCATACAACCCTCAAAGAACTCGAGTCTAAACTCTGGCTGTATTACAGTGGAGAATCGAGAAACTCAGGAATTAACAACTGGGATCTCTATAAAAAATTTATCGATGGTGATTCTGAAATTCAAAACAAATTTAAACTCTTAAATGACGCCACTCATTCTCTTGATCAAACTTTACAAAATCAAGATTGGCTTCATGTTGGAAAATCAATTCAATCTGAATGGAAAGTTCGATCCAGCTTATCTCCGACAATTTCTACTCCAAAAATCGATGAGGCGTTTAAAATATCAAATTCTTTAGATCTCGAAACATATAAAATTTGTGGTGCTGGAGGAGGAGGATGCTTTTTTATTTATGATGAGCAGGGAGACTTAGATAAAAAAGACAAATTGGATAAACTTTTTAATCAAGAATCGATTCTCTCTCTTGATGGAATCCTTTGCCCGGAAGGAATTCAGTTTTCTATAGATGAATGATAGACTAGCGTCATGACTCGACTTAGATCACAGCGATACTTAGGAATTGACCTTTCAGGAGCAAAAAATAACAAAACTTCTGTTGCTGTGATTGAATTTTTTCCCGAAGCAAAGAAAATTTTTCTCCTCGATATTCAAGACCGCATGGGACAAAAAAAATCAGATGACTCCGATATCGAATTAATTAACTTTATCAAAGAAGAGAAAAATAAATTAAAAAAAGTGGGGATCAATGCCCCTCTCCAATATCCTTTATGTGTTCACTGCCCAAGAAAGAAATGTCCTCTTCCAAAAAAATGTACAGTTCCACCTGTAAAATGGGGAATTCAAAAAATGAATGCTCTTTCAAAAAAAAAGAACATTCACGAAGATACTCCAAAAATCAAAAGCTTTACTCCATATACTCAAAGAGCAGTAGAAATTTGGTTAAGATATGAAGTATTCCCAAAAATAAATAAAAATTTTCAATTTGAAATTGACGAAACTTTAGGGGGAAACAAAGGTCCTCTCACTGCAAGAGCACATTTTCTACAAAAACACCTCGGCTCGATAGAGACCGTCGAAGTTCTCCCTAAGCTCACTTTAGCTATTTTAGTTCAAAATCTTTCCTTAAATCAAAGATACTTCAAAAGGTACCGAGATCTAGAAGAAGGGACTCTTGCCCGACGAAAACTCTTAGACGAACTTTTAGAGTGGTCTGAAATTTTTGTTTATGAAAAAGATATTAAAAAACTTTGTGAGCAACTCAGCTCTTTTGATGCTTTTTTAGCAGCATACACTGCTTTATTATCAGATTTAAATGAAACAGTAACTCACCCTAAAAATTATCCTCTTGATGGTGGATGGATTGAATATCCAAAAATAATCAAATGAGAAGCTATTTTATAAAAAGAACATTTTCTTCTTTGATGACTCTCTTTATCGTTATTACTGTGACTTTTTTTATTTTTAGACTTACTCCAGGAAGTCCTTTTGACACTGAAAAAACTTGGCCTCCAGAAATTAAATTAGCAATTGAACAAAAATATGGTCTTAATCAGCCTCTTTTAACTCAATTTATTGAGTGGATAAAAGACGTTTTAGAAGGAGATTTTGGCTATTCTTTCCAATACCCAGATACACGTGTATCAGATATTATCATTCAACAGATTCCAATGAGTTTTACCATTGGAATCTTTGCTCTAATTTTAGCTTGGATTCTTGCAATTGTTGCAGCCCTTGGAAGTTATCAATACAGAGAATCTTGGATTGACAAAGTTACCACTTTTATTTCAACGATGCGAGTAAGCCTGCCTCTTTATTTAACTGCAACCTTACTTATTCTTTTTTTCTCAAATTACCTCAAATTACTTCCTCCTGCATTGTACGATGACCCTACTTCATTAATTCTTCCTGTGATTGCACTATCCCTTAAACCTTTTTCTTTGATTACTCGATTACTTAAGGTTTCTCTTATCGAAATAGAAAATTCTTTTTATATCAAAACAGCGTTTTCAAAAGGATTAAGTAAAAAAAAGGTACTCGTTAAACATTTTTTAAAAAATGCGATCATTAGCCCTTGGGCAATGATGGGTCCAATGATCGCATCTTTATTAACTGGATCATTTGTGATTGAACTTATTTTTCAGTTGCCTGGAATAGGATATACTTTTGTTTCTAGTGTCATCAACAGAGACTATCCATTGGTCATCGCAATTACTTTAATTTATGGATCTATTTTAATTTCCGCTAACTTTATAAGTGATTTACTTCTTTCGAAAATAGACCCAAGGATTCAATTCTCATGAAAAAATTTTCGATTATTATTTTATTTTTAATTCTTTTTTTTACTCTTTTTGGAAACTCGTTGAGTCCTCATGATCCTTTAACACAAATTATTGAAGATCGATTACAAACACCAAATTTTCATTATTGGATGGGTACTGATTTTTTAGGAAGAGATTTGTTCTCAAGAATATGGCAAGGGGCTCGAATTTCTTTAAGTATAGGTATAGGAACCGCTTTGTTTTCACTTTTTTTTGGCGTAACAACGGGGGGAATTTCTGGATATTATGGTGGAAAAATAGATCTCCTTCTCCAGTCAGTCATGGAAGGAATTTCTATTTTTCCAACCGTTTTATTGGCTATATTACTTCTTCTTTTATTTGATCGTAGTTTATTTGGAATTTTTTTAGCACTTGGAATTTTAACATGGATTCATCAAGCACGTGTCAGTCGAAATCTTGTATTAAAAATTAAAGAGGAACCCTATATAGAAAGCGCTAAAGCAATGGGCTTATCTGACTTCAAAATTTTAAGTAAACACATTCTTCCTCATTTAAAAAATCAAATCTTAGTCGTACTTACATATCAAATTCCTTCAAATGTTCTTGCAGAGAGTTTTTTATCTTTTATTGGATTAGGTGTTCAACCCCCAAAGGCAAGCTGGGGAAGTTTAGCACGAGAAGGATATCGATCCATTGAAACTGCGCCACATTTAATTCTTTTTCCTGGAGGGATACTCTTTATTACAATGCTTGCATTTCATTTCTTAGGTGATTCTCTTTCTCAAGAAAAAAAAATTCAAATCAGTCTTTAATTTTAAAAAGAGCTTTTGCCAAAACTTTAATTTCAAAATCTTGATTTTGAGCTTTAAGTTCAATTTCTATTTCATCAGCATTCACTGATTTAATTGAGCCACCTACTGAAATTGTATCTTCAGGGGCTGTCATTGATTTAAATCGAGTTGTAAATTTAGACAGTTTCCAATCGTCATTCATAAACTCTTCTAAAAACTGCAAAGCTCTTTCTGAAGTATAACTCGCAATCAGCATTCCGTGAGCGATCACCCCTGGTAAACCTACTTTTTTTGCTTCATTATCATCTAAATGTATTAAGTTTGGATCACCTGACGCTACAGAATAAGCCTTTAATTTTTCTCTCGAGAGGGTCGCTATTTTTCTGAATTCAATTAAACTTCCTTCTACGAGATTCATCTAAGATTTCTCCCGAAATACCATATGACTTTTTGAAATAAGCACTGTTTTCTCATTTAAATTAATTCGAGATTCAAAAGTTAAAAAAGCCATTCTTCCCGATTTACCTTTTTTTTCAACACATTTTACAAAAACGGTTTGTACAGTATAGTTTTCATTCAAAATTAAATCTTCTATATATTCATATTCCTGTTCTGCATGAAGAATCTGATTTAAAGGAATCTTTAATTTATCTAATAACTCAAACTCACCATCTCTAAAAATAGTTACATAAGTAGGGGGAATTTTTTTACAATTAGACTCAATTGCATTTCTAAATGCATCAACTCGATCTGAATCAATACGGTAATGTTGAGTACATGCGGTTAAACCCACTTGATCACTGAACTTTGACATTAACCTTCCTTAATAAAAGATAGTTCATTGGATTAAGCTCAAATCCCTTCACGTGAGGTTTAACAAGAGCTAAATGAGGTTCGTAAAATAAAGGAACAATAACAGCATCTTTTTCAATCAGGATTTTTTGTGCTTCAAGATAAAGCTTCTCTCGATCTCTTCTTTTAAGCGAATATCTCGCTTTCAAAACAAGTTTATCGTATTCTTTGTTTTTCCAAGAAAACCGATTATTTCCTGCTTCACTTGTAAAGATAGACATAAAATTATCTGGATCAGGGTAATCAGCTCCCCAACTTCCAAAAAACAATGGAAATGCATGAAGATCAAGTTGAGATCTAAAGGTACGATTATCGAAAGGTTTGATCTGAACTTCTAAATTTAAGTTTTTTTTCAATTCATTTTGAATAAATTGAGCAAGAAGTAGACTCTTATCCACATTAGTAGTCAAAAGAGAAATTTTTTGAACTCGGCTTAAATTTAAAGATTCTTTTTGAAGTTCTTTTTTTGCTTCTTTGACATTAAAAGGTAACCCAATTTTATTTGAATGCGCCATCATTCGAGGAGGGATAAAAGAATGCGCTACGGATTGTCCTCCATATAGAATATCCTGTATTTTTGTAGAATCTATCGCCATTGCAATAGCTCTTCTAAAATGAACACTAGAAGCAGGGTATTGATTAACTGAAAACCCTAAATAACCCGTTTTTAAATACGGAAACCGTTTCAGGTCTTTTCTTCCAATAAGTTTTTTTAAATTCACGGTTGAAATATCTGATATGAAATCCAATTTACCATTCTCATAAAGACGAAGTGCTGTTGTGTCGTCTTTTACTATAAAATACTCAACTCTCTCTAAATTTCCTCGATCTCCATAATAAAGAGGATTTCTTTCCAAAACCATTTTACTTCCAATGTCATGACTCAAAAGCTGAAATGGACCAATACTCACCATTCTTCCAGGCTTTGGCCAAGAAGCTCCATGTTTTTCAACAACATCTTTTCTCAAAGGAAAAGTTACCCAAAACGTAGGTAAGTGAATCCAATGAGCTACAGGCTTATTGAGTCGAACTTCTAATACCGAATCTCCAATTGCTTTAATTCCCACTTGATCAAAATCTTTGAGTTCCCCAGAGTAGAATTTTTTTGCTCCAATAACATCAAATAAAGCATAGGCATAACTTGCTGCAGTCACAGGTGACAAAAGACGTTTCCAGCTATAAACAAAATCCTGTGCTTTTAAAGAAACCCCATCAGACCACTTCACTCCAGGTCTTAAATAAAATTTATAGGTTTTTCCATCAGGACTTACCGTCCATCTTTCCGCAAGTGCTGGAACAATTCGAAGACTTTCATCATAGGAAACTAAACCCTCTCCTAAATTCATCAAAAGATAACTCTCATTCATTGTATGAGCGAGATTCCAGTCTAAAGTTTCCGGCTCATCAGAAAGCCTAAGACGAAAAGTTCTTACATCTTTTTCAGTGGTAAGATCGAGTTTTTTTTCAACAATGGTTGGCTGAACAGGAGCTGGAGGCGAAACCTTAGGTTTGTCTTTCAAACATGAAACTTGTAATCCAATAATGACTCCAACGAGTAGGCGGCCTAGTACATTCATTAATTCTCTAAGTTTACTACTTGTACTACGACGTCACCAGTCACTTTTGATTGACACCCCAATCGAGACTCTTCAGTTAGATCCTCTAAAGTAGAAATTCTCTCCTCTTCTTCTTCTCCCATTGGCTCAAGTGAGTCTTTCCCCTCTTTTACAAGAATATGACAGGTGGTACACGCACAAAAGCCGCCACAAGCGTGTTGAATAGGAATAGAATGATCTAAAGCAGCGTCTAGTACCGAAGTTCCTGAATCGACTTCAACTTCAATATCCATAGGTAAAAATTTAATTTTTGGCATATTTTACTCCTTAGTCTTCTGAAAAATAAAACCACGACCGTTTACACCACTAATGTAATCCAATGTCATTCCATTTAAAAAAACGTGGGTTCTTGAATCCATCACAATTTTAAAACCGTCAAAATTTTGAACAATATCTTTTTCTTGAGGCGCTTCGTCATCAAACCCTAACCGGTAAGTAAAACCATCTTTTGAACTTCCTCCAGTGACCTCGATACGTAACGGATCTTGAGATTCCTTTCTCGCCTTCTCAATTGCTTCATGAGCAGCTCCTGTAACTTCAATCACTGTTCCAACTCCTGATGAAACGGATGAGATCTCAACACCTCAAAAAACTCAGATAAAAAGTAATCAATTTCTGCTCGAGTTGTCATTCTTCCCCATCCCAAACGAAACACCTGGTTTTCTATTCCTTTCGGATAACCAAATTTCTCTAGATACTTCCAGGTCGGCGAATAACCTAAGCTACAAGCTGATCCAGTAGAAATTCCAAAATTTTTCATCTGACTCAAAATCCAAGAACTTGAAACTTCAGGTACCCACAAACAGAGATGATTAGGGAGTCGATGATCCATGTTTCCTAAAAATTGAATTCGAGGAAAATTTTTCGAAACCGCATGAATAATTTGATTCATAATTTCGAGGCAATATTCTTCGTCTTTACTCATTCGATATCGAGCGATTTCGCAAGCTTTTCCAATTCCTACAATTCCTGGAACATTCAAAGTTCCCGAACGAGCACCATCTTGTTGGCTTCCACCAACAATCATCGAATGAAGAACCTTCATTCGGTCTTTAGAAACGTATGTAACACCCACCCCTTTAGGTCCATAAATCTTATGCCCAGAAAACCCTAAGTAATCGATTCCTAAACGTTTAACATCAAGAGGAACTTTTCCTACCCACTGCGAAGCATCTGCTACCCAAAGTGCCTCTGTTTTTTTAATCCTCTTTGAAATTTCAAAAAGAGGTTGAAGAGTACCTAACTCTGAATGAGCTAAGTGACAGGCAAGAATTGAGTGTCCGTCTCCCTTCAAAACCGTCTCCAAATCGTCTAAAAGAATAGTTCCTGTTGAGTCCGTTTCTAGATCACAAAACTTCCAATCTTCACCTGAATGTTCATGAGCAGATCGAACCAATGCCGGATGCTCTATTGGAGTCATATGAACTCGAACACTCCCAAAAAGAGCTCGTTTCAAAGAATAAAAAATAGAATTCAAAGACTCTGTTGCTCCGGAAGTAAATACAATTTCCACCGGAAGAACACCTAAAAGGTCAGCCACCTGTTGTCTAGCCTGTTCCACAGCAATCTGAGCTCTCCACCCATACTTGTGAGCGCTCGATGCATTTCCAAAATGCTCCATGAAGTAAGGTTTCATTTCTTCAAAAACATCGGGATCCATTGGGGTTGTTGCATGATAGTCAAGATAAGTCACAATGAGAGGTACTATAGTTCAAATTCACTCAAAGAAAAATGATTCTATGAAAGATCACTGAAATGAAAAAGTTCTTTTTTTTTAAGATGATAGAATTTCTACTCCGCCCCATAAACCTTTATAGACAGAAAAAAACAATACCAAACACTAAAAGTCAATTATTGATATTCGGGACCAATTTTATTGGCTTCCCGAATTAAATCGATAAACTCTCGTGCAGCTCCCTGTCCCCCAGGAAGTGAACTAACTGCATGACAATGTGACTTCACCCAGTCAGAAGCATGGGGAACTGTTACGCTGAGGCCTACTTTTTTTAAGACGGGAACATCAAATAAGTCATCAGCCATAAAAGAGACATCTTCATCCTTTAGACTGTATTGAGCGAGTAGTTTTTCATAAGAACTGAGTTTATCTTCACTCCCCATATAAATCTCAGTAATTCCTAAAAACTCCAAGCGTCTTCGAACCATGACCGACTTTGCTGCCGTAATCACTGCTGTTGGAAACTTTGCTCTTGCCAACAAGGCGAGCCCATACCCATCGATCACATGAAATGCTCGTCCAGGTTCCGTTTGATCGTTTGAAATCCAATAAATTTTTCCGTCAGTAAGAATTCCATCGACATCAAAAATCGCGAGTTTAATTTTTTTAATTTTTTCTATAATTTCTGGATCTTTTAAATTTTTAAGCATTTTTAGTTTCCGGAAGAATCTTCGGAAGTGAAGAAACAAGTTTTCTAATTTCTAAAAGTTGTCGAACAAAAGTTCCGACATGTTCTAAATAAAATGCATTAGGTCCATCACTTTTTGCTTCGTTTGGACGAGGATGAACCTCCATAAAAAGACCGTTTGCACCTGCTGCCATCGCTGCGCGAGCAAGCACCTCAAGGACTTCTCTTCGTCCTCCTGTAGTAGTACCTCCAGGTCCTCCGCCAGGCATCTGAATCGAATGAGTTGCATCGTAAATCACAGGAACTTTTTCTTTTTGAATCACCTGAAAAGAGGTCATGTCTACGGTTAATGCATTATAACCAAAAGAAGTTCCTCTCTCAGTAATCCACAGTCCATTTGGCCCTAATGACTGAGATCCTTCAAATGCTCTCACTTTTTGAACGATATTTTTAACATCCCAAGGAGCAAGAAACTGGCCTTTTTTTATATTTAAGCGACAGCCATGATTAATTGAAGCCTTCACTCCTGCTTCAATCAAATCTGTTTGCCGACAAAGAAAAGCTGGAATTTGCAAAAAATCAACTACCTTTGCTACTTCATTTGCTTGATCTGGCAAATGAAAATCTGTCAAAAGAGGAAGTCCTGTTTTTTCTTTTACTTGATCCAATACTTTCAATCCCTGTTTTAAACCAGGCCCTCTGTAACTTTCAGAGGAAGATCGATTGGCTTTATCAAAAGAAGCCTTAAAATAAAGTTCTACAGGGAGTCCCTTTAACTGAGATTGAAGCTCCTGAGCAATCTCTTGAGTCAAGCCATCGTCCTCTAAAACACAAGGACCGGCAATCAAAGTCATCACCTGGTTCATCAGGAAATTCCCTTCATTGAAACTTGCTTTCCTTGTACAGCAGACAAAGATGCAAAAATAAAATCTGAAAATAACGGCTGTGGTTTAAGAGGAGTACTTAAAAATTCTGGGTGAAATTGACACGCTAAAAACCATGGATGATCGGCAAGCTCCACCATTTCAACTAAATCAATATCCTTTTTAGAATCAACGTATCTTCCTGAAACAACCAAGCCACTTTCTTCAAGCTTTGAACGATATTCATTATTGACTTCAAATCGATGACGATGTCTTTCTGAAATTTTTTCATTTTTGTAAGCATGATAAGCTTTTGTTGTTTTTCCTTGATGCTTTTTTAATACTTCACAAGGATAAGCACCAAGCCTCATGGTTCCACCTAAATCTTTAACTTCTTTCTGAGAATCCATTAAATCAATTACTCTCATTTCAGCCTTTTCATCAAATTCGGCTGAAGTTGCCTGAGAAAGTCCAACAACATTTCTTGCAAATTCAATGACTGCAAGTTGAAGACCCAAACAAATTCCAAAAAAAGGAACATTATTTATTCGAGCAAACTCAATGGCTTTAATTTTACCTTCAACACCTCTTTCCCCAAATCCTCCCGGAACTAAGATTCCGTCTACCTGTTCAAGAGCGCTTAAATCACCTTTTTCTATAACTTCAGAATCAATATATTCAACTTTGACTTTTACTTCATGTTCGACTCCAGAGTGAATCAAAGCTTCATGAAGAGATTTATAACTTTCAGACCAGTCCGTGTATTTTCCAACAATTCCAATGGTCACTTCACTTTTGGGATGAAGAATTCTTTGAACAACCTTTTTCCAATCTTTCAAATCAGGTCTTCCTGTCCATATCCCTAATCGCTCAACAATTTTTTCATCCACTCCTTCTTCATGAAAATACAAAGGGACCTCATAAATCGTTTTTACATCAATGGCTGAAAAAACACTGTTCGGAGCAAGATTACAAAATAACCCTATTTTTTCTTTTGTTGCTTCATCCAATTTTCGATCAGTTCTACAAAGAAGTAAGTCGGGTTGAATTCCAATTTCACGTAATTCTTTTACACTATGTTGAGTAGGCTTTGTTTTTAATTCCCCTGCACTTGGGATAAAAGGAACCAGAGTTAAATGAGCAAAAAGAGTATTTTCTCTTCCTTCTTCAATTTGCATCTGACGAATGGCCTCTAAAAATGGAAGTCCCTCAATATCTCCTACGGTTCCACCGACTTCAATAATTCCTAAGTCATAATCAGAAACAGCTTCACGAATATGTTTTTTTATTTCGTCAGTGATATGAGGAATCACCTGTACTGTTTTTCCTAGGTACCCTCCTGCTCGCTCTCTTCGAATGACTGACTCATAAATTTGACCTGATGAAAAACTATTTTTCTTTGTAAAATGAGCGTTTTGTACATAACGAGAATAATGACCAAGATCTAAGTCGGTTTCAGATCCGTCATCTAGAACAAAAACCTCCCCATGCTGAAACGGACTCATCGTACCTGGATCCACGTTCAAATAAGGGTCCATCTTAACCATAGTCACTTTGATGCCGCGACTCTCCATCAATGCACCAATAGAAGCAGCGGAAATTCCTTTCCCGATACTGGATAGAACCCCCCCTGTGACAAAAATATATTTTTTTTGTTTTTTAAACATTGCCATGCTGTTCCTCTTTTAACATTTTTTCCACTCGGATTAAATCTTCAGGTGTATCCACTCCTCGTGTTTTTTCAGGAACCTCAACCATGCCTATGGTTAGTCCGCAGTAAAGTGCTCTTAGCTGTTCCAAGCTCTCACCTTTTTCTAAAACAGAGGTTTTCTCAGAAAAATTCTTAAGTGCATCTTTTTTAAAGAGATAAACACCCAAATGTTGACGTACAGGTAAATGATTCATGATCGCCGAATCGTATTCAACCCGACTCACACCAATCGGATAGCGACTAAAATATATTGCCTTATGATTTTGGTCATAAACTACCTTCACAACATCTTTTGACTCAAGGTCTTGCTGAGTCCTTAATTTCGTCATCAGAGTCACGACATCAAATGAATTTTTTTGTAAAAAATCAACTGCACGATCAATTGAAGCCGGATTTAATAAAGGCTCATCCCCCTGTAAATTGATATAAAAATCTGCGTCAAAAGACTTTGAAACATAAGCGACTCGATCGGTACCAGAAGCTAAATCAGAAGGAGTCATGACCGCTTTCTCTCCTAATTGTTCGACAGCAGTAACAATTCTTTGGTCATCTGTCGCTACCACCACCTGATCTATTTTTTTAGACTGACGCGCTCTTTCAACTACCCACTGAATCATTGGTCGACCACAGAGAGAGGCAAGAGGCTTACCAGGAAATCGACTCGACTCGTATCGCGCAGGAATAATGGCAACCACTTTCATGTCACTTGAAACTAGTAGACCGCCATGCGAAACACAACAAAAGAAATAAACTTTTTCCTTTTTAAAAGTAGATCAAAAAAATATAGATTAGAGTTCAGCTCTTGGTTTTTGAAGTTTTTTGGTTCAGATCCGAAGTAAGATACACGACATTTCTCGACTTCTTCTTTGCCTCATACATTGCAGTATCTGCACAATTAATTACGTCTTTTTTTGATTTTGCATGATCTGGATAAAGAGCTACCCCTATCGAAACAGTGATATGAATTTTTAACCCTTCATCCTGAATAAATTCACGTTTTTCTACCGAAGATCGAATTCTCTCAGCCACTCGCCGGGCCGTTTCCAAGTCACACTGCGATAAAACAGCAACAAACTCGTCTCCTCCATACCTAAAAACAGTGTCCTGATCTCTTACAAATTTTTTAATATGACACCCAAGTTCATTTAAAAGCTTAGTTCCGATCAAATGTCCATGAATATCATTGACCTGCTTGAAATGATCCGCATCAATAAAAAGTACCGCAAAAGAAGTTTGATTAGCATCAGCGAGTGCAATTTCTTTTTCTAAAGAGGTATTTAAATATCTCGTGTTATATAAACCGGTCGCCTCATCTACATAAACCAAGTTTTCAACCCCACGATACTGCTCTATATTTCGAATGGTCACTTCAATTTGAGCTTTAAATGTTCGAAGTCGACTTTCAAATCCTTCTATCGGAGTCGGTTGAGTAGGAGAAAGACAAACACAAAAAAACTCTTCTTTCGGTGTAGTTTTAAAACGAAAAATAAATAACCCTGGAGAAAGAGGAGTTTTTTCTACAAACAGATAGTCATCCGTCACCTCACTCATTCTTTTAATCGGATTTTGAACATGCATCGCAATTTCAAACATTTCCACTAAGGCTGAATCTTTAGACTGTGTTTCATCCGTTAATACAGTAACTGTTTTTTTTCCTTCTTTTTTATAGATCATAGAAAATTTAGAATCTAATTCTCTAGAAAAATATCCCTGAATTGAACGAAATACTTTTTTTTGATCTAAAGTTGAAGAAATAATTTGACAGGTATTTAATAAGTTTAAAAATCCCTTTGATTTTTGATTAAAACCAAAAACTGTTTTTCTGTCTAAAGCTCTTCTCACTGAGAGTTTAAAAGAGTCTCGATTAATAGGTTTAGACAGATAGTCTTCAGCTCCCAAACGAATTGCACTTACTGCTTCTTCTACATTTGCATTTTCTGAAACAATAATAACCGAAGTTCCTGGAGAAATTTGTCTGATTTTTTCTAAAAGCCCCATAGAATCATAAATAATATCATCTTCACATGGTGGACCTTCCTCAATAATCACTAAATGATATTTAGATTGATCAATCCAGTCCAGAGAGTTTCCAATGGTCTCAACAATATCAATTTTTACGTCTGCAACTTCACGAATTAAATCAGCATAAACTTCCGGCTCATGAGGGTTTGAATCAATAATCAAAACATAAAACGTAGAATCTTCAGATTGAATATCTTCTGGCTTCATAACATTAAGAAATTTCTCTATCAGATTTAGCGTTAATTCTCATCGGAAGCTCTTCTGAAGCATTTTCATCGTCTAATAATGTCTCAGCCATTTTCATTGCACGAGCTGCACGTTCAAATTTTGATCTGAGTTGAGCAGATTTTTCTTTTTCTTTATTATATTGGTCTTGAAGAATATCCATATTGAATTCAATTAAATCTAATTTTCTTTTTAATTCAACAATCTTATTTTCACGAGCCGTCAACAAAGACTCTGAATCTTTTTTCATTAACTCCAACTTATTTTCTAAATCTTTTTCTCGCACTCTAATTTTTCGAATATCTACTCTTACTCTTTCTTTAATTTGAAGAATTTCGTCCTGAGCCTGCATCACCTTCTTTTCTAAAAGCTTTGCTTTATCTGACTTTGTCTTCAATTTGAAATTCAGTTCATTAATTTCTTCATTCAGAGACTCTATTTTCGTTTTATTTTCTAAGTCTACCTGAGATAAAAGCTGATTTGATTCTTTTAACTGATGTTGCAACTCCACACTGAGTGCGTGTTTCTCTGTCATTTCTTTTTTTAAATCTGAAATTTGACTCTGTGAACTTTTTAGTTGAGAAGCTAATGTACTCACATCTTGCTCTCTTAAAAAAAGATATTTCTTTAAAGTCTCTAAGTCCGGATCATTAGAAACAGCCCCGGGAATCATTGCCTCATCAATTGGACGATCCAAATGAGATAAAATACTCTCTTTTTCTTCATACAAATATGGCATTTCAGAAACGGCTTGATCATCATCTTCTAATACTTCTTGTTTTTCGATTGACTCCGTTTTAAATAAATCATCTTCAGCTGAAACTTCCTGGGTTAAAATTTCTTGAGTCTCTTCTACCGTTGGTAAATCAACAGGAAGTTCTATACTTTGATCTAGAGAGACACTTTCTTCTTCTGAATCTAAAGAAATCTCTTCATCCATAACGATTGAAATTCCATCTTCCTCAGATGAAATTTCGGATTCAGCCTGCACTTCAGGCACTGCCGGAGATAATTCAATCTGTGTTTCGACAACTTGCTCAACTTCAGGCAAATCATCAATTGAGATCATCTCAATCCCCTCCACAGCGGAGTCCGCTTGAGTCTCTTGAGACTGAATGGTCTCAACAAGCTCAGGAGGCGTGGGGGTCTCTATTGATTTTCCAAAAATTGCTTCTATTGTTTCAATCAGAACATTTGTTTCAAAAGGGTAAGACAAATACGCATTTGCTCCCCACTGTGTCTCTTGATGAGCTGCAAATTCTAAATCACCCCATTCATGAGAACTAATAATCACAGGTAAATCTTGCCAACGAGGATCAGCTCTCAACTTTTTTAGTACATCAAAACCGACCTCATTCTGACCTCCTCCACCTTGGGTGCCTTCTCTATGAATCACCAACAAATGGACTCCTGAATGAAGCTCTAAGAGTTGAAACACTTCCTCGTTGCGCTGCGCTATAAATGCAGCCCACCCCTTTTGCTCAAGATCAGGAACAAGATCTTGCTCGACACTGATGAATGGGTTCAAAAAGATAATCTTCATCACCCAACTCTTCGTCTCATTTGACTTAAACATTGATTTTTTTTTAAAAAACAACAATAAGTGTCAAATTAATGCCAATTTTTTTTGTCTGATCCAGGAAAATTGACACTGAATTCAACCCTAGTTACTCTGAAAAGAAGAGGGACTCCATGCGTAAGCAATCAAAAACTCAAAACAGTGACCAACTCACATTAATGGTCTTCCAAGGAAATCTTGCTTCAAAAAGTTTTACTATTCCACTTCGCTGGATTTCACAAGCGGGCTGGATGATCGGACTCGCAATTTTCGCGGTCATTGTTTCTACTTTTTTTGCGTTAAAGTACTATCGGGTCGCACTTCAATCCACTCCAGAACATACTTTGGAACTAGAGAAAAAACTTTCTGAAATAAAAACAATTAACGAAACTCTCCAAGCTAAACTCTCTCATAAAGAATCACTAATGAGCAGTCCCCCTTCTACTGACGTGAAAGAAACTGTCACTCTTTCTCCATCCGGCACTCGAAAAGAGGATTTTCTTTTCCACGGCCTTCCTGAAACAGTAAAACTTGAAAACGCAAGTCTCTCAAAAATCAAGCTCACCCAACCCACTTTCAAATGGAAAAATGGAAAAGTTCAAGTCAAATTCTTTATCAAATACACCGCTAAAGATGGTGGAAGCCAAGCGGGTAGAATCATTTTAATCGCAAGAGGAAATGAACAATTGTTTGTTTATCCAAGCTCTGCAATGAATCCTCCTAGTTCTCAGACTCTCCTCTCTCCTCTCGAAGGAGAAAGCTTTTCTCTTAGACGGGTGAGAGAAGTAAAAGCCCTTTTTGGCCCCATTCAACAAAGAAATGATATTCGCCATTTAGATATTCTTATTTTTGATAGCAAAGGAAACTTACTCATCAAAGATGCTAAACCTGTAAGAGTTGTATCTGCAAAACCAGTCCCGCAATCTTTGATAGAAGAAGAAAAAAAGAATGAAATTGAGGCAAGCAAAGAAGCCGATCCTGGAGCAAATCCATGAGTTTAATTGATGAAACAGAAGTCAATATTATTTCTGAAGGAACAAAGTTAGAAGGAAATATCCATTTTGATAAAACGACCCGAGTCCATGGAGTACTCATAGGAGATGTAACTGCATCTGAAAATAGTCGCTTTATTTTAGGAGAAACCGCAGTCGTCGAAGGAAATATAGAAGGAGACTATATTTTTATTGATGGATACGTAAGAGGAGACATTCATGCTCTTTCCAAAGTGACTGTCTCTGCAACAGGAAGAGTTCTTGGAAACATCAATGCCCCATCCGTCGAAGTGAAGTTTGGCGCCTATTTTGACGGAAAATGTTACATGAACAGTTTAAGAACAGCTACTGCTTCACTCGAATAAATTTATTGTCTTTAAATTTTAGAACGGTAAACGAATTTTTAAATTTAGATTTTTTTAAAATACTTTTTATCTGTTTTCCATCTCCTGAAATCGTAATTTTTAATTTTTGATAGGGAAGATATTTTTTCACAACTTTTTTTACTCTCGAAGAATTTACTTTTTGAATCTCTGTCATCCAATGAGTCAAAAATCGAGGTCCCAAATCATAAAGATAACTCGATAACCAACGGGCTGCCACCGCATTCAACGTTGCGATCTTCAAAGGAAAACTTCCTAACAAATATTCCTTCGCAGTCTCAATTTCTGTATCCATAATTTCACCGCTATTCATGGATTTAATTAAATCCAACGTTGTTTGTAATGTCTCTGAACTTTTTTCTGTTGCAGTAGCAGTTACAATATTCCACGAAGCAGAATCTAAATGATACTCAAAAGAACTTCTCGCTCCATAAGTCAAAGCCTTTTGCGATCTTAAAATCAAGTTCAATCTTGAAAAAAACATTTCTCCAATCAAAGTATTTGCAACTTGAAGAGAAAAAGAGTCTGGGTTTTTTAAAGTAGGTACTTTCAAACCCATTCTTATTTGAACTTGCGTATCCCCTGGGTGATCAATAACCAACACCTTATCTGAAAGCAAATCAGGTATAGATAAATCAGAGTATTTTTTTGTATTCTTTTTTTGATTTTTTTTCATTTTCCATTTTGAAAAATTTTTCATCAGCTGTTTTTTAATTTTGTCTTTATCGTATTTTCCGACAATCATTAACACTGCACCACGAGGACCATAATGATTTTTCCAATATTCTTTAATCTCATCAGATTTTATTTTTTTAAATTCAGATAAGCTTTCAAAACTTCCTCTTCCATAAATTGATTGACTATCCATTCTTCGAGAATGAACCCAAGACACCAAACTAGATGATTGATCTCCTAAGTGAATAAACCCTTCAATTGTTCTTTTTTTTACTTTTTGAACCTCTTCTTTTTTAAAAAGAGGAGTTAGAACCAATTTTGAAAAAAGATTTGTTAATATCTCTTGATCTAAACTTAATCCATGAATTCCAACAGTGGTACTATCCTCAGAAATCGATACATAAGACCGCGCCCCCAAAGACTCTACTTTTTTCTTAAATTCTAAATGAGAATAAGTTCCAACACTTCTTTCCCATGCTTCACCAAGAAGTAAATGTGTACCTGATTTTCCATCAGGATCATTTTTTGTACCTTCAGGAAAAAGAATTGCCATATCTAAAGTGGGAACACGCCCTCCTGAAAACCAAGCAAGCTTCAATCCATTTTCTAAAACTTCTATTTCTGGATCAGGAAGTTTTAACTTTTTTACCCATTCAGCGGAAGAAAGTCCTTCTCCAAAAGATTGAGAAGAAAACAAAAAAACAATAAGCATCAATGTTTTCATTTTTTATTTTTTCCTTTTGGATACATTTCAATTACAACCCTATGATTAGGATCTAAATATTTTTTAGCAACACGCTTAATGTCATTTGAAGTAACATCAAAATATTTTTTGAAATCATTTAAAAAATCTTCTGCATGACCAACAGTCACTTCGACTAAACCCAGTGTTCTAGCTAGTCCAAACGGGCTTCTTAAAGTATCAATAGTATCAGCAACTATTTGTTTTCTCGCTGATTCTAATTCTTGATCAGAAACACCTTCTTTTTGTACTTTTTTTAATAATAATTCAAGCTGACTCTCTAAATCACTTAATCTTTTTCCATTTCTCAACACTGCGGAAATCATCAATAATCCTGGATAACGAGGTGTAAAATTTGATCCACTTAAACTCAACGCTATTTCTTCTTTTTCTACTATTTTTTGATACGCACGAGAACTTTCACCTTCAAATAAGATATTAGAAAGTAAGTCTAAAGCATATGAATCGCGGTCAAAAGCTGAAGAAACACGGTAACCATACAATACCATTGGCGAGCTTACATACCCATCCATCTTAAGTCTTTTTTCCGAAGTAGGCCACGGTTCATCTTTTATCGTTTTACGAGAAGGACGGGTAAATCGAGGGATATTTCCATAGAACTGCTTTAACTCCGATACAGTTTTCTCCATATTAAAGTCACCAACGACTACTAGAATTAAATTTGATGGTTGATAAAATTTTTTAAAAAAAGAATCTAAATCCTTCTTTTTTAAATGAGCAAGATCGCGAGGATAACCAATCACAGGGTTTCGATAAGGATGTCTTTGAAAAGCAAGTTGCCACAAGGCCTCATTCATTTTTCCTCGAGGTGAATTATCAACTCTCATTTTTCTTTCTTCAAAAACCACCTGAATTTCTTGATCTAAAAGGTACTGATCAATATTTAAGTACTTCAATCGGTCTGACTCTAATTCAATCGCTTTTTGCAATAACGGCGCACTCATATTTTCATAATAAGCTGTATAATCCCTCGTCGTAAACGCATTGACTTCTGCCCCCTTAGATTCAAGCAATGTTAAAAAAGATTTTGGCCCAAAATTTTTTGTTCCTTTAAACATTAAATGCTCAAATAAGTGTGCTAGCCCTGTTTTTCCTCGAATTTCATCAACTGAACCCACACGAAACCAACTCTGAAATGAAACAACAGGAACAGTATGGTCTTCAACTAAAAGAATCGTAAGCCCATTAGACAATGTGACTCTTTGAATATCAAAATCAACATCAATCGGAGAATTACAACTCACTACTAAAAAACATAAAATTAAAAAAAAACTCCTTATAACCATGAATTCTCCTGATACCAACGAATTGTCTTTGAAAGCCCTTTTGAAAGAGGCCAACGCGTTTGATAATTAAAATCTTTTTTTGCCTTCTCATTCGAGCAAATCCAATAATCCGCAACTAACTCATTGAACTTATCTAAATTTAACATTGGAGTTTTATGAGTTACTTTTCCATAAAAAGTTCCCAAAAAAGCCAAAGCCTTTAAAAGCCAAAGAGGCACTGTAATTTTAAATGGCTTTTTTCTTAAACATTGAGAAACAAGACGAGTCATCTCTGAATAAGAATAGATATGATCTTCGCAAAGAAAATAAACTTGATTCAAAGTTACATCTGAGGACAACGACTCAATAATTCCACTACAAAGATCGTCTACATAAACAAAGCTAAATTTTTTTTCTCCTGTAGTGATAGGAGGAATGACTGGAAGAATATTTTTTGAAATAGGTTGAATGAACTGAAAAACCCCTCTATCTCTCGGTCCGTAAACAGCAGGAGGCCGAATAATCGTATAACGCAAACGTGATTTTTCTAAAAACAACTCTCCTTCTTTTTTACTTTCTCCATACCATGATACAGGTTGCTCTTGATCTCTCTCAGTACGAGGTACTCCATTATAAGATGGACCAGCAGCTGCAAGACTTGAAACAAGTAGAAACCGTTTTAAAGTTGGATTGACCTGTTCACATGCTTCTACCAACAGAGCAACTCCATCTGCATTCATTTTGAAATAATCAGATCGAGTCTTTGCTGAAGTCACTCCAGCAAGGTGAATCACGACATCAATACCGGTGCACGCTCGCTTCAGAGATTCAAAATCGGTCAATGAACCATAAACAATCTCATAAGATAGGCCTTTGAGTCCTTCAACAGATGAGGTTTTTCTCAATAAAACCCGGACATCCCATTTTTTTTCATTAAGCTGCTTTACTAGAGTTGAACCTATAAAGCCACTGGCCCCGGTCACAAGTACTTTCATAACAACCATGTATATCAATTTTTTTTGATTCCTGCGAGGAAACAGAATACAAGTAGAGCAGATGGAAATAAAAATCCTTGGATGCGGAACCTCTATGGGGGTTCCAGTCGTTACCTGTGAATGTGAAGTTTGTACTTCTAACTTACCTGAAAACAGAAGGTTAAGAGCCTCTATATGGATTCAAATCAATGGAAAGAGCTACCTCATTGATACTTCTACTGACTTTCGACAACAGGCCTTGAGAGAGAAGATTAATCACATTGACGCAATTCTTTATACTCATCCTCACACAGATCACATTGGTGGAATTGATGAAATTCGAGCCTATAATTTTAAACAAAAATCTAAAATTCCTATTTATGGTCATGATTGGACACTGAACGATTTAAAGATAAGATATTCTTATATTTTTTCTCCTCAAGTGAATCATCAAGGCGGGATTCTCCCCAGTCTAGAACCTCACCTCATCACCAAAGACCAGAGCAGCATTAAAATCGACGGTCTACCGATCATCCCTCTTTGGCTGAGGCATGGAAATGAAGACTGTCTTGGATACAGAATCAAATCCGTTGCATACGCAACTGACTGTAATTACATCCCTTCTGAAACTCTCGACCAAATGAGAGGGCTAGAATTTTTAATTTTAGACTGTCTAAGAATTAAACCTCACCGGACCCATCTTAACCTCGAGCAAGCTCTTGAAATAATTGAAGAAATTAAACCAAAAAAAGCAATCCTCACTCATTTAAGTCATGACTTTGATTACGCAGTGTGGAATAAAAAGCTTCCCAAAAACGTCGTCCTTGCGTATGACGGTATAAAATTGACTACAAAGGAGTAAATGCATGATTGTAGGTGTACCTAAGGAAATTAAGAATAAAGAAAACCGCGTTGGAATGGTGATCGCCGGTGTGATGGCCATGGTCAAAAATGGACATACCGTTCTCGTGCAAAAAGATGCGGGTCTAGGTGCAGGGATCAGTAATGAAGCTTATCAAGGCGCTGGTGCTCACATCATCGACACTCCAGAAGAAATTTTTGCCAAGGCAGAAATGATCATCAAAGTAAAAGAACCTCTCCCTGAAGAATATAAACTTCTTCGACCAGGCCAAATTCTTTACACTTATCTTCACCTCGCGGCTGACGAAAGACTTACGAAAGCAATGATGGAGCAAGGAATTATTGGAATTGCTTACGAGACCATTCAACCTGCTGATGGATCACTCCCTCTTTTGTCTCCGATGAGCGCTGTTGCTGGAAG
>PBMP01000109.1 GCA_002722705.1 Pseudobdellovibrionaceae bacterium
CCTAATTTATCTTTAATAAATGGAATATGTTCATAATACTTATTATAACCAAGTTTTTTCAATATATCTTTGGCCTTTTTATTTGTCATTTGTTTTAATGTAATTCTTTCTTTTTTGATTTGTAGTCTAATATTTTGTAATACTTCATCTGGAATTTGTGTAGTTTCTTTTGCTTGAAATTGAGCCAAAATTTCTCTAAAATGATTAATTCTTTTATAAGCATAAAAGCATACTTCTTTAGGAGGTTCTTTATATGAAGGTTTTTCATGTTCTATTAAAAATTGTTTTTGTTTATAACATCCATTACATATAACTAGCCCTTTATGATCAACTTGAATCCATTCACCTCCACATTCATTACATAATTCGTGACTTATCATATAATTATTAATATTTAAAAAAGCTTCATTAATATTTATAAGATATTTATTCAGATTTGTATTTTCTACTGTCTGTTGAAAACTTTTTTTTTCTTTATTAAAAAATGCATGTAATACCTTTTTTTTTTCGATATTTTTCCCTTGTGATAATTTTTTTTTTTTTTCAAAGTAATCGAAAATTAATTCAGAATTTTCCAATAAATAATTTTTTTTTTTTTTTTTTAATAATCTAATTTTTTTTTTAATTCTTAATATTTCATCATTAATATTTAACCTTTCTTCTATAGTTGTTACTTCTTTTATCTTATTTTTTAAATTTATCATTTTTATTTTGAGATTAGGTATAATTTCCATTTTTATTTCTTCAAATTCTTTCATTTTTTGATTATGTTTACTATCTAAAGTAATTGTTGAATGTTTATTTATACTTATTTTTTTATGAGTTTTTGGCTTAAAATTTGGCATATATATATAATTATTCATATTTATTTTTAAATCTAAAAATACTTTTAATCGTTAAATTTAATTTTACTTTTTCTAAAACAAAATTATATGGATATAACCATAAATCATGATACAATTAAACAAGTAGATTGTATATTATTACAAAAAATGTTATTTTTATATAATACATTAGAAAATGGATGGACTATTAAAAAAAAAAAAAATTATATGTTTTTACAAAAAATCATGAAGGTAAGAAAGAAGTATTTTTAGATGATTACTTGAAACGATTTATGGTAGAAAATCTAAATATTGATAGTATTAAATAATTTTTTTTTTAAATTTAAATAAAATTTTTTTTTCTTTAGCAATATTATAACCAATGGGAGGAGGACTTATGCAACTCGTAGCTTATGGCGCACAGGACGTCTATCTTACAGGTAACCCACAGATCACATTCTGGAAGGTTACATACCGCAGACACACCAATTTTGCTATGGAATCTATTGAACAAACATTCAACGGACAGGCCGATTTCGGTCGTCGCGTTCAGTGCACTGTCTCCAGAAATGGCGACCTTGCCTACCGTACATACCTTCAGGTTACACTTCCAGAGATCAATCAGGAGGACAACGCGAACGGACCCGTTTACGCACGTTGGCTCGACTGCCCAGGTGAGCAGCTTGTATCGATGGTAGAAGTTGAGATTGGTGGTCAGCGCATTGACCGTCAGTATGGTGACTGGATGCACATCTGGAACCAGCTTACGCTCACTTCTGAGCAAGAAGCCGGCTACAACAAGATGATTGGCCAGACTACCCAGCTTACTTACTTGACTGACCCACAATTTGCAGATGTCGCCACTGCTTGTGGCGCGAGCAGCGTACCAGAGGCTGTATGCGCACCCCGTAAAGCTTTACCCGAAACTACTCTTTACGTTCCGCTTCAATTCTGGTTCTGCCGTAACCCAGGTCTTGCCTTACCACTTATTGCTCTCCAGTACCACGAGGTTAAACTTAACATTGAACTTCGTCCACTTGACGAGTGCCTTTTCGCTGTCAAGGAGGTCGCCGGCAGCGGCACCGCCTCGCAAAAAGTAGCCAACGCTTACAGTAAATCTATCGTTGCTGCCTCGCTCTACGTAGATTACGTTTTCCTTGACACTGATGAGCGCCGCCGCATGGCCCAGAACCCACACGAGTACCTCATCGAACAGCTTCAGTTCACTGGAGACGAGTCCATCGGTTCGTCGAGCAACAAAATCAAGCTCAACTTCAACCACCCCTGCAAAGAGTTGGTTTTCGTTGTACAGCCTGACGCCCACGTCGCTTACTGCGACTCGTTCTTGTCCAGCCGCCTCATGCACAGAGCTCTTGGCGCCCAGCCGTTCAACTACTCTGACGCTATCGACGCTCTCCCCAACTCGATCTTAGCTTATGGATCATCGCGCCAGAGTCGTGGCAGCGACAACGTCATTGACGGATCAGGCCTCTTCGACGATACGCTTCCATTTGACATTTCAGGAGGCCACGCGGACAACGCCAACTCGACGCCCGGCGGCGGCAGCGGGAACTGGAGCGAGGTTTCAGACAACTCACTTGGCGGGGCCTTGGCCGGAAACGTTTCCAACGGCCTCACCGACGCTGGTGTCTTCGTTCTTGCCGAGACTGCCCTCAACATGCACTGCTGGGGCGAAAACCCAGTTGTAACTTGCAAACTCCAGCTTAATGGACAGGACCGTTTCAGTGAGCGCGAAGGAACCTACTTCGATCAAGTACAGCCTTTCCAACACCACACGCGCCACCCTGACACTGGCATTAACGTTTACTCGTTCGCCCTCCGCCCAGAGGAGCACCAGCCATCGGGCACGTGCAACTTCTCGCGCATTGACAACGCCACACTTCAGCTCGTCGTTTCCGCCGCTGCCATCGGAGGCACCCAGACCGCTAAAGTCCGCGTCTACGCCACTAACTACAATGTACTTCGCGTCATGAGCGGAATGGGAGGCCTTGCCTACTCCAACTAAGTTTTTTATATTATTGCCACAATACTTATTAATTAAATTAAATTATAAAATTAACTATAAAATTTTATAATTTTGATTTTAAATTTGATATTTTATTTGATATTAAATTTTATATTTAATATAACAACTATATTTATATATGAACGATTTATTACTATTTGCACTTAATGGTGGCGGATGGGCACTTAAACCTATTTTAGAAAAAATATCAGTTGATAAAATTGGTCACTATTATTTTTCCTTTTTTAGATATTTTATCAGTGGAATCATTGCAATACCCTTTCTTATCCAACATTACTATTTTAATGGATTTCCAAAAATCTACAAAAATAATAGCAAACTATTTGTAAAAGATGTTGTTATTTGGGGAACAATTGTAAGTATTGTCGCAATAGCAGCCATTATGGCTAATTATTATTTATTAGAAAAATACGATTCCTCTTTTGTAACTCCAATTGCTGAAGCCACATTACTTATTTTTAATGCAATATTTTCTGTTGTTTTACTTGGAGAAAAGGTTACAACAGACATGATAGTTGGACTTGTATTTATAATTTTGGGGATTTGTTTCATTTATAAAAAACATTTTTATATAAAAATGAAGAATTTTAAATAACGATATTTTAATTTTATATATTTAATGTATAATGTCAAGAAAGCATCCGCAAAAGGACCACGCGCGTAATTGGAATCCTCGAGCGCTCAAGCTGGCCGACGACCTTCTCAGCGAGAAAAAAGCAGTGATCAAACGTTTGGAAGCCACGAAGAAGAAACTGGAAGAGTGCCAAAAACAACGCGACGTAGGTGCTCCGTTGAGAGCTTTAGCGGATAGGGGTGGAACACGTCACCGCCGCCGTAGGCGCCGAAAAAGACGCTGCACAAGAAGACGTCGTAAATCGCGGAAAAAATCACGCAGAAGAAAGCGTCGCAAATCACGTTAACGCCGCCATTTTCTTCTTTCCGTCGCAGTTAAGGGCGGACACCTCGACTTCCCAAATCGACGTAAACACATATTTGCAAAAGGTAAATTTTTATATACACAAATTGATTGTAAAGCAAATTCTTCAAAGCCTCGTGCGCGCGATGGGTTCGTCGGCGTCGGGCCGTCGCGAACCATTTCTTCAAATATATTATTGTTATTATTAAAAAAATTAATTATACCAAAAACACTTTCCATAGGAAAAAAAAGACCTTCGTGGTAAGTAGCATATATCATACTATCTTTTTCATCTAAATATTTAAATATTGTTGTTCGTCCCCATGCAGGCCAGTGGGTCAATGGTGGGTGGGGTCCATCACTCCACACTGGGCCCGTCGGGTATAATTTATTAAAATTATTATTTAAATTACATACACGTTTAAAATTCTCTTTTTTAAGATTTTGTACAAGTTTATTATTATTATATATTAAATCATCTAGTTCTTCTAGATTTTTAAATCCACTAGGATATTCTTGTTCTTTTTTTGTTAGAACATTATATTTTATTTTAACTTCCGGTATAAGAGCAGTTCGATTTGATAAAATAAGAAAATATTTAAAATGAATATCGTTATTTATAATATATTTCATATTCTCAACTATGCCATGCCCTAAACCGCCGCGCGCCCGACTTTTTGATATAATAACTGGATTAATAATAATACGTTTATCATTATAATTACTTTTAATATAATTTACATTTTCTTTATAACAACAATTTAAAATAACTATAAAAGAAATGTTTTTCATAGTTAATAATATTTCATCCCAAATACGATCAAAATAATCGTGTTTGTACATATTTATAGAAATTAAAATATTTACATCAATCATTTTGTTAAATTATAAACAATTATATTTAAATTATTATGCAATAAGTATTTAAATATAATTATTTTGATTAAATTAAAAAATGGAAGAATTTATTAAAAACAAAGATCCAATATCTCATATTAAAGGTGAAAATTTAACATTAAATAAAATAAGTAATAGTATATTTATAGGAGATTTTGAAAAAAGATGTATTTATTACAATGATACTTTTTTTAATTCTAATATTTTACAAAGGAACAACAAAAGAAAGATTAAATATGAAAATCTGGAAATAATAGAGTCGTTCGAGAATATTTTTATATTTACTGAGCAATACGGTGATAAAAATATATTCCATTGGATAAACGAATATGCTCCAAACTTTTTTTTTTTGTTCGACCTAATAAAAATTTTACCGAATATTAAAATTATAGTTAATAAAAATGCAAGATTATCCAAAAACATTAAACAATTATTATTATTAATACCTGAAATGAAGGAATCAAATATTTATGAGTTTGATTTTAATAAACGTTGTATAGGAATTAAAGCTAATAATTTATTTATAGGAGATGATACAGGAAGAAAAGACGGGGGGTCGCCAAATATAATAAATATTTGGAAAAAAATACGGCCCATAATAAAAATTAAAGCAATAAATAAAAGTTTATTACCTAAAAATATATATGTGTCAAGAAGACAAACACCAAAACCAGGAAATGGGAGGATTTTAATAAATACTGATGAAATTTCAGAATATATAATTAAAAAAGGATATACAGAAGTTTTTATGGAGAATTTGTCTATAGAGGAAAAAATACATTTATTTGAAAACTGCGATAAAATTATTTGTGAACTTGGAGCAGGAATTGCTAATTTTTTTATGTGTAAAAAGAGTGTTGATTGTATCATTTTATTGCAAAATAATATTCAGAATCGCAATTTTTTTAAATATTCTATGTCCCCTTTTATAATGTCGCTTGCAGCAAGGTCACGACATACCCTAGTTTTTGGAAAAACTATTTCACAAAATCATAATGGAAATCCGATATGTACTCCTTGGAAATTAGATTTAAAAGACTTACAAAAATTCATTTAAATATATAATATAATTTATTAATATGATTGTACTAATTCCAATTGGGGGAATCGGAAACAGATTTAAAGAAAATGGATACACAAAACCAAAGGCGTTAATAAATGTTTTTGGTAAAAGTATTTTATCATATTTATTAGAAAATTTAAATTTAGATAAAATAGAGTATATTGTTATTCCATATAATAAAGAATATAAATCTTATAATTTTGAGGAAACATTACGAAAAAAGTATACAAAAATAATTTTTAAGTTTTATTGTCTTGAACAGAATACAAAAGGAGCAGCCGAAACAATTAATATAGCTCTTAATAATTTAGATGAAAAGAGAGATCTACCTATTATTTGCTTAGATTGTGATAATTTTTACTTATCCGACATAATTTCAAAATGGAATGGAGAAAATTGTGTATTTTCATTTAAAGATACTAACAAAAAACCTATATATTCATATATAGACTGTAATGATGATAAAATTATTGATATAAGAGAAAAAGAAAAAATTTCTAATTACGCGTGTACAGGAGCATATGGTTTTGATTCTATAAAAAATCTTGAACAATATACAAAAGAAATTATAGAAAAAAAAATACTTCAAAAAAATGAATTTTATACAAGTGGTGTTATTAAAGCGATGATTAAACAAGGATATTATTTTAAAAAAAAAGAAATCGCTACTAAAGATTATATATGTTTAGGATCTCCCCTACAATTAAAAATATTCTATAATAATTACCCAAAACACAGTGCAATAAATGGTAAAGATTTCATTAAATCTCAAAGATTTTGTTTTGATTTGGATAATACACTTGTAACATTTCCTACAATTCCTAATGATTATACAAGTGTACAACCTATAACTAAAACTATAAATATACTTAAATATCTTAAAAACTTTGGTCACACAATAATTATTTATACAGCGAGAAGAATGAAAACCCATAAAGGTAATATTGGTAAAATAAATGCAGATATTGGTAAAATTACATTTGAAACATTGGAAAAATTTGATATACCATATGATGAAATTATTTTTGGAAAGCCATGTGCAGATTTTTATATTGATGATCTTGCAGTAAATTGTTTTGATGATATAGAGAAAGAACTTGGGTATTATAATACTATAATAGAACCAAGATATTTTCATTCTATTGAAGAAACAAATATTAATACAATTATTAAAAAAGGAAAATTTTTAAGTGGAGAAATTTATTATTATGAGAACATTCCTAATTCTTTGAAAGATTTATTTCCGGTATATTTTGGAAGATATGAAAATGGATTTATTATTGAAAAAATAGAAGGTTTAACAGTAACAGATTTATATTTATCTGAATTATTAAGTAGAGAAACTTTGATTCATATATTAAATAGTATATATAGAATACAAAATTATACAATTAATGAATCTGGAGTTAAATATAATATTTATGAAAATTATTCTTCTAAACTTATTAGAAGATATAATGAATATGATTATTCCTTATTAAAAAACAGTGAAGAACTTTATAATAAGTTACTTGCAAAATTAAGAGAATATGAAATAAATAAATGCGGAGTAAAAAAAATAATACATGGAGATCCCGTATTTTCAAATATTATTATTAATAAATACGATAAAATAAAATTTATAGATATGAGGGGGAAACTTGATAAATTAACAATCTACGGCGATTGGTTATATGATTGGGCAAAAATATATCAATCTTTAATAGGCTACGATGAAATATTATTATCAAAAAATATTAAAAATAACTATAAAAATAAAATGATTAAAACTTTTAAAAATTATTTTTTAAATAAATTTTCTTCTAATGATTTTAATAATTTAAAAAAAATTACAAAGAGTTTACTATTTACTTTAATACCATTGCATAATAACAAAAAATGTCAAAATTATTATAATTTGATTTTTTCTAGCTATTTACTATGAAACTGTGGGAAGCTTACTAGGAAAAGCTAAAAAACACTCTAAATACCAAACAATCATATAACTTTAGAATAACTTTAGAATACTTTTACGACTTATGATGTAAATAAACATATTTGAAAATTGATTTAAAAAAATATATAATAAAAACTATATATAAAGATGCAGATATTCGTAAAGACACTCACAGGCAAAACAATAACCCTAGATGTTGAACCTAGCGATACTATAGAAAATATTAAAACTAAAATTCAAGACAAAGAAGGCATCCCGCCAGATCAGCAGCGTCTGATCTTTGCTGGAAAACAATTGGAAGATGGCCGTACTCTAAGTGATTATAATATTCAAAAGGAAAGTACACTCCACCTGGTCCTTCGGCTTCGCGGAGGATTTTAATTCATATAAATAATTTATTCATATTCCTAACTTCTGGCTTATTATTATCTTTTGTATATAATTTGATAATAAGTGCATTATCTCTAATTCTAAGTGTATAATTGCTTTGGCTGCTGGATCTTCCTACTCGTCCAAATGCTTGAATCATTTTTTCTTGCGTCATATTTTTTAAATCCTTACTTAAATAACCATGACAAAACTGATAATTTGTCCCATAAATATAATCAGAGGATGCAATAATTAAATATAATTTCTGCTCTTCTGCTAATTTTTTCATTATATCTGTATATTCTTTATTCGTCTGTTTCGTAAAAACTCCAATTCCCATCAATAACAAAATCTTCCACTCTTTATTAATATTCAAATGCATAATTGATTCAACAATATTATCTTCAATATCGCTTGTAAATGCATTTGAAAAATCTGTTTTTCCCCATGCTATTTTATGTGCTTCTCTATTAGGAATATATTTAGGACTCAATTCTATTGTTTTAATTTTCGCTTTGAGAAAAGCAACATTTCTTCGATATTCTTCTAATAATTTATACTCAGTACTATCTTTATTTTTAGAATAATCTTTTTCTAATTTTTCCGAACCTTGTTTATCTTTTCTTTGTCTTTCCGTTTCTTCAATCTTTGCTAAATCCGACATAAATCTTTCATTTCTTCCCATTATTTTCAATATATTATCCAATTCGTTGTCAGGGATTCTGGATACTTTTAAATAAAATAAAGCTATCTTATCTACATCATTTGCTATAAATATGGTGGGACCATCTGTTAATGTATATGCATCACTAGTTGTTATTTTTATTACAGATTCATACATTTTTTTCTTATTCTCCTGAAAATAATTATAAATTTCTTTATAATTTTTTTTTAACAAGGTTAATAATCGCAAATAATAAATTTTTAAATTAATTATTGTTATTTCTGAAATATTTTCAAAATAATTATTTATTTTAAATTTATCGTTAATAAAGTCATTATCGTTTATATAACATATGAAACGAATCATTTCAGATACATCAATATGTCTTAAAATCGTCTTATTTTTTTCAATATGTCGAGCACATTTTTTAAGATCCTTAAAATTATCATATAGTAAATGAGGCATAATTATATATCCATTAGCATCGAGAATTGGTATAGATTTTTTACATTCATAACTTATTATTTCTTCTACATTAGATGTGTTAAATTTATGTTTAAAGGATGCGGTCATCGGCATTATTTCATCCATATTAGGAAGTGTCGCAGATGACAATACAATATTTGGTATATCATTTTGTTTCCAATTTTTTTCCAAAATATAATGAAATTCATGTTTGTCGTAGTCCAATGTAATAGTAGGTTCATCCCAATACCACACAATATCTTCAGCTTTATTAAATGCCAACATATAATTCATTCCAGGTAAGTAAGATTGAATATCCGTTATGATAAGCTGGACTTTTTCTCCGTTACTATTATCTACTCTAAAAATAGATCCCGTTCTTCTATGGCGTACAAAATCTTTGGCTGCAAAATAATGCAATCTAATGTCTCCTGCATCCAGACAACCAAAAGCAATAGCAATCGGTATTTCCATCGAAATACAAGCTTTTGCTAACTGTAAACCAATATGTTTTGCGGCGCAAGTAAAAATAATTTTTTTGCCTTTTGCTAGTCCCACTGGTGATAACGTTTTACCAGTTCCTGTAGGCGCTTGATATAATATTAATTTCGCCCCCTCCCTTTTTATAGAATTAAATAGTCGTTTTTGATGACTATAAAGTTTCATATCTTGAAATCTAAATACTGTTGTATTTTTTTCTATCCAATTATAAGCATTATTTATTAAATTTATTTTATTGATTTCACTCTCATATTGTGTAATTATAAATTCAACAAAATTTTTTACTATTGCATTAACATATAATATATTATTCTCGCATAATTGAGTTAATGTATAGTAACGTTTCGGGCATAATTGTTTTTTGAAAAAATTTGATATTTTTTTTAGAAGAATAAATTCATAAATATTGTCTTTTATGTTTTCTATTTTTTTTGAGCTGTTATTAATTCTTATCAAATCAGCAGTTTTTATTTTTTTTGTTGTTTTTTTATTATCATAAATAAAAGATAAATTGTATTTTTTTATCATTTTATCTATTTGTTTTTTAAAATATCTATCAAATAAATACTTATGAAATTCAAAATTATTAGTGTTAATTTTCATAAATCCTAACAAACTTTGTGATTCATTCATTGCATAATTTGTATTTTCATAACTATTAAAAATTAATTGTAATATTTTCAATTCTTTTGGAATAACAGGTACTTCCAAATATTCCCATTCTGCTCTTGTTAATTTTTGTTGTGATAAATCCATTGTTATATATTCGATATTAAACTTATATTATTTATTTATAACATTTCAATTTCTTAAATGAGTAATTTTTATAATTAAGTAATAATTTAGAAGATAATATATTATTATAATAAATATAATGATTTATATTTTTCAAATAGACGGAAATGTAGGGGCAGGTAAATCAACTGTTGTTAATGCGTTACAAAATATAATGTCTACAATTGGTAATTGTAAAATCCCTGTGATATACCTTTTGGAACCTGTTTCGGCGTGGGAAAGTATTCAAGATTCTAATGGAGAAAACATCATAGAAAAATACTATAAAAATCAATCCAAATACGCATTTTCTTTCCAAATGATGGCCTTTATAACAAGAATTCGTCAAATTAAAAAACTTATGGAATATTGCAATAATGCAATTGTTATTTGTGAAAGATCAGTATTTACTGATAAAGAAATATTTGCAAAAATGTTATATGATGATAAAAAAATAGAAGAAGTCGAATATTCTATTTATTTGAAATGGTTTGATGAATTTGTAGTAGATATTCCTATTAGTGGTATTATATATATTAAAACAGATCCTGAAATATGTGAAACCCGAATTATTAAACGGAATAGAAAAGGCGAGAATGTTCCTTTAAAATATTTAAAAAATTGCCATTCTTATCATGAAAATTGGTTAAATAATACTAATATACCTGTTTTAACATTGGATGGCAATCGTAATTTTCTCAATAATTTCCCTGCTGATTGGTTAACAACTATACAAACATTCCTAATTGATTTATCTCCGTCATTATTTAAACTTAAAACACCATCATACGACGATTTAACTGAAATTATATATTATTAATACTATATTATTAAACAATAATTATTAAACAATATTATTCTCTATTAAACAAGAGGTAAATGCTGATTTACCTTTGAATTTTAATATATCTAGTTCTTTTTTCGTCGTAGGAAAATTCTCATTCCCATATATATCTTGCAAACATAGCCATTCAAATAATCCGCCAGGATATATATATACATTTACAAACCCTAACCCTATTAATTGATCATATTTTTTCATCAAATTTGGAGTATTTGCATTTTTATCATAAATAATAATATTAATATTTTTATTTTTTTTCATATATGCATTAATAAGTCTTTCTTCATTATTTATTGTAATTGTTTTTTTTATTAAACAGTCTTGTTCGTCGATATTTAACGTATTTATTAATATGCCCCGATTATTATTTTTTAATACAAATTGAACATCTTCAAAATTAACTTTTTTTATAGTTGAATTTGTATTTCCCATGATATAATTTAAAAAATCCATTTACTTTTAATTTAATATTTATAATATTTTAAATAACTAAATTTACTGTATTAAGTTATTTAATTAGTTTCAGCTGTTCTTAAAAAATCCCAATATGGAAAATCTACATGATTGTATGCATCTTTGCTTAAATATCTATCACCCTCAGAATCCCAATATCGACCATGTACATTTGCTGTCGAACGTTGATTTGTAGAATCAATATGGTCGTCAAAAGGTGAATTATTAATAAATCGTAATGAATCGCCACCACAAGGTTTGGGAGGCGGTGGTGGTGGCGGAGGAGGTGGCGGTGGCGGAGGCGGTGGAGGGCGTGGTGGAGCACTTGTTCCAGCACATTGAAAATCAATAGTGTATCCTAATCTTGTTGGTAGAAGACCGCAACACGACCAATGGGTACCATTGCGGTTGCAAAGACTACCCCAATTGCCACCATATTTTGATAATGTCCCCGAATAACCATTCTGACGACAAACCGCTTGTCCATCCACAAATCCGGGGCTGAAAGATATTTTACTAAAATATCCATTACCGCAATCTTTTATTTGGTGTCTAGCTGCCAAATCACCCTTTGCTGTAGTATAACCTTCTCTTACTTTATTTATATTTATATTACTAGATAACAATTGACTTATTACACCTATTATAATAAAAAATATTACTATAAACCCTAAATGATATAACTTCATATATAATTTATATATATATAAAATTATTTGAATTAATATAATAACTTTTTATTACGCATATTTATCACGAGCATTTTACATTTGCTATACCCGCTGTTGTCTCTGACCAATCCCCTATCCAAGGATCGCCCCTAACAGACGAATCTGTTTGTGCAACCGCGGCTCTCTTTTGATGTGTTGTACACCAACCTTTTGGACCTATATGAATTTTGACACCGCGTTGTGCACTTTTATCATTCGTTGGAACAGATAATAATTTTGAATTTGGTCCATAAAATAATTTACAAAATTCTTGTCCCATTGCCACTCTTTTATCTTGACTTGTATTTGGCATTGTCGTAAATTGGCCCTGTCTAAATTTTTTTGGATGATTAGAATTAAGATTTATTGGATTACATGTTCCTTGTGTAATGAAATGATTACTTCTCATACCATTAAACGTATGATATGTGCCTTCCGGTGCACTTTTTTTTGTAGTTGTTCCTGGTCTATAACATTTCTGATCTCCTGATGTCACACATCCACCATTTCGTATCTCATTACCATGACCATAAAATAAATAACATCTTGCATTACAGGCATTCGGTTGATCTCCTCTAACTGTACCCCAACGATTACACCCATTCACCTCAAAGGCATTGCATTTAGAATCTTCTTTGCATTTTTGTTCACATTTATGAAATGTTGTTGGATCTTGTACCATTTTCCACGAAGTTGCCCCTGTACCTCTGCAACAACCGTCAAACATATATTTAGCGCGTGGACCTGGCGGCGGCGGAGGAGGGGGTGGTGGAGGCGGCGGCGGACATACTTTCTCCCCTTTTACACTCGGTACTCCCTTCATTTTAGCTTTAAATGTACCCCAATTATTATTCCAATAAGTTTTTGCTGTTTTAATAAAATTCCAAAAAGGAAAATATTTTTGATTATAATTTTTCTCTGAAAGTTCATAACTCCCAGTCCAAGCATATTCAGATCCGCATTTATTTGCAACATTCGAAATAGGCAATAAATTTTTGAAAGAACTAGAAGCGGCAGAAAAACTTAAATTCCCTGTGTTTTTATTTAATTTAATATTTGGTGTTTGTTCCATAATCATAACAAAATCATCCCAACAAGGTTTATTCCAAGGAATAGGAGGCTTTTTCCCATAGCATCTCATATTTTTTAATATACTTTTATCAAAATCATTTTTAGGTTGTAATAATCCCTCTTGTGCTTGTCTTTTTTCATTTATCACATTTGCTTTATATGTATGTGTTGATGCATCATAATTTTGCATTCTTTTCCATGCTGCATCGACATGACAATCTGGCCAACTATTTTGATTTTCTGGATTTAATTTACCTTCGGGTGAACAACCTGTTTCATTGTATAATCTTCTAGTACAATCCAACGGTCGTGGTTTGAATCTATCTTCACACGGTTCAACAGTTCTTCCATAGCATTTCATCATACCTGCTACTGCTTTTTTATAATCAGTGCCGACCAGTCCATCATTTCTAATTGTCACCATATTATTTTTAACATCATTATATGAATGGGTATCCCACCATTTATAATCAGATTGATCTTTTACTCTATCATGAACTTTCCCTGAACAACCAGCCTTTGAAAAAAGGCTTTGAAGACATTCATCTGTGTGGGGTCCAGAAAACATATTAGGTCCAATACATGGAAACATTTGTTTAAATTTTTCACAATCCGATGGCTTAATAAGAGAACCATGAAATAATTGATGATTTGGATCGTAACAATAATCCCTGTGGCGCGCAGATGGCATTATCATTTTACCTGTATTTGGATCTAAAACACCTGGTATTCCGTCTTCTGTTTTTGCATCTCCATGTCGCGCAGCTTTACCATTATGTCCACATAACAAACACTCTGCACATTCTTGATCAGTATCG
>PBMP01000110.1 GCA_002722705.1 Pseudobdellovibrionaceae bacterium
CGGGCGGATTAACTTTCGCGCCGAGAGTCCTGGTGAAAGCTCCATGAGCGTCATTGGCGACCATGGGATGGGCGAAGCCGTAAATGGCTTTCCATCGGAAAGCACCTGCAACGTCGACTCCTCGGTCACGACCGTAGCTTGGCTACTTGAGTTTCGTCAGACGGTCGGAGGATTTCTTATGAGGGCGCGGGTTGGGCGGGGCCACTTTCAGTTGACGAGTGGTCCAAAAACGTTAGTTTGAGCGGGGGGATCTCTAGGCGAGCCTCGGCGTCATGCGCCGGGACCCGTCGAACATCCAAGCATTGGGGTCGGATTCTTCTCGCGAGTTTTCTGGCAATCACCACCCTCGGGCGGATTAACTTTCGCGCCGAGAGTCCTGGTGAAAGCTCCATGAGCGTCATTGGCGACCATGGGATGGGCGAAGCCGTAAATGGCTTTCCATCGGATAGCTGAACCCTGAGGAGTTGAGTTCAAGTGAGCTGACGAAACTCAACATACAGAAAGGCTTCATGTGAGGAGCTTATACGACCAAGCCAGGACCTTCGGGCCCCTGTGGAGAGCTTGGACCAAGATCAGATCCAACGGCAGGAAATCTCTTTCCTCCCAAACACGAAAAGACATACGAACCTTTGATGAGGAGGCCGTCACTCGGCTCTCAAAAACTTCGCGTGAATTGAAGAGCGGCGTATTCCAGTTTGACCCCTCTATTGGCTGGGCGATGGAGCGTAAGGGCAAATCTAAAAGGCCGGTTGTCATCTCTACGATCAACAATCGTGTTGTTCAACGAAGCATCTTAGATGTTCTCCAGAAGATCCCGGAAGTACGAGCCTACATTGATCATGATGGAAGCTGGGGAGGAATCGAGGGCAAGGGTGTAGGCCCAGCAATTGATCGAGTTTACCGTGCCATAAAGGGAGGCGGTGCTTGGTTTCTGAAATCAGATGTGGCGAATTTTTTTACCGATATTCCGAGAGACTTCACAGTCAAAAGACTCAACTCGATGTACGGGGACGAGCGATTCAAAGAGCTGGTTCGCGCTGCGACTATCACAGAACTCAGCAACATGGCGGAACTGGCCGAAGATGCAAACCTCTTTCCCATACATGAACGAGGAGTTGCTCAGGGATGTTGCCTCTCACCGCTTCTCTCAAATTTGCTTCTTCGGGACTTTGACAACGCGATAGCTTCGAGCGACGTAGTTTGCGTCAGATATATTGATGATTTTATCATCGTAGGACCGACTCAGAAGGCGGTCCAAAAAGCATTCCAAAGAGGATTGCGACAGCTAGAGATCCACAACCTAACTGCATACCAACCTGGGGATGGGTCTGGGAAAGCGAGCATTGGAAAAACAGAAGTAGGTTTCGATTTTCTTGGTGCCCACATCCAACCTGGCTTCATTCGTCCCTCGAGACAGTCACGGGCCAATCTTATCGACAAAGTAGAGAAGGCCATGAACGAGAGCTTTGGACTTTTCAAGAGGCCCTCCGAAATTAGAAAACGTCGGGCTTCGTATATTGAAACATTAGGCACTGTGGACCGCATATACCGTGGGTGGGTGGGACAGTATCCATATACGAACGCTCACCAGTTCATGGCTGCCATCGACGACGAAGTTGAAAGCCTTGTGGACACTTACTCGAGACGATTCCAACGTATATCGGAGCCTTACGACCGCCTCGACCGAATGCGCTTGCTTGGAGTATGGCGTGCTGCCGATTCAAAATTTGACCCAATCATCTCTCAGCCGAAGGCTCCACATGAGGAGAATAGAAATGAGCTCTAAAAAACGTACTCGCCGAATTGGCTCTGTTCGTTCCGAGCTTATTTCAAAATCTCGGGAAGCCGCTTTGTCCGCAGTTCAGATATTCAATAACCCACAAATACTGTTTAAGTCTGAACTCTTCATCGTCACAATGAATATCGCGTGGACCTACCTACTTCATTCCTACTATCGAAAATTGAAAATTGAATACCGGTACTTTAGAACTGAAAACAATCGGAGAACCTTTGATAAAACCAGAGGTGGTGCATACAAATACTGGGACCTGGAGAAATGCCTCAATCATCAGAAGTGCCCACTAGACAACAACACAAAGCTCAACATTAAGTTCTTGATGGGGATTCGACACGAAATTGAGCACCAAATGACCCAAAGAATTGACGGGTCACTTAGTGCCAAGTTTCAAGCAAATTGCCTAAACTTCAATCGATATATCAAGAAACTCTTTGGTAACGCACACGGTATCGACAAGCACCTCGCGTTCAGCCTTCAATTCTCGTCCATATCAAAAGATCAAATTTCTCAATTAGACCAAGATCCATCGCTCCCAAGGAATATCGACTCGTTCATTCGCAACTTTGAAAATGATCTCACCGACGACGAATACAATAGCTCCGCGTTCGCTTATCGGGTTCTGTTCGTAGCAAAAACAGCCAATCACCGAGGGCAAGCGGATCAAGTTATCGAGTTTGTAAAAGCAGAATCCGATGTCGCCAAATCAGCCAATCAAAAATACGCCGTTATCAAAGAAACGGAGCGAAGAAAGTACACTGCGGGAGAGATCGTAAAGCATGTCCAATGCTTGGGATTCAAGAAATTCAGAATGTATGAGCACACTCAACTTTGGAAAAAGAAAGACGGAAAGAACCCGAGTCAAGGGTACGGTGTGACCGTCGCGAAAGCCTGGTATTGGTACGAATCATGGAGGGACTTTGTTGAGTCGCACTGCAAGGAGAACTCAGATCTCTACCGATAGGGAGAACTTTTCTCACAACTGATGCCAAACTGATGCCTACTCAAAATATCGCCGGTTCAATTACCCAATGAATTTACTCGTAGTCATTTGTAGTTATTGAGGTTTCTGATATAAGTGATTCCGTGAAGTTGCGGGACTCCCGCCGTCTCCACCAAAATTGGAACCAAGAGGGTTTCATAAGGGGTTAAAAAGACAGAATAAATTGGATTGGAAGCGCGAAATCGTGGTGTTTCGTGGTTCCATGGTTCTGCTGTTATATTGAGTCTGGGTGACTCCAGACCGGATGAGGAAAAAAATGAAGATAGATTTTGATGAGCTAAAACTTGTTCTGAACGCAATCCAGACAAAGACTGGAACCATTCCTTCATTTGAACTGGGTCCGAATGACTCATAGGATCTCATGAATGCAGTGCTTTTAAAAAATCAGATAACCAAACAGGATCAATTGTTTTTCTTTTTTTGGGTACAATTTCAATAAATTCTGATTTTTTTGAACTCTTTGAAGCTAGTCCCATTCTTCTTTTATAACCACTTAAAGTACTGGATTTTAATTGATGCAATCTGCAATACTCCTGATTGCTCCCTTCATACTCCATAGCTGCTCTCACATGAGATTCCCACTGCTCTTTACTCAAATCTTTTCCATTTAACATCTCTGACTCCTTTGCGTTGTGGAATCCTTCTAAAGGATTTCTTTTCTCTTTTGAAGATGGTCGCGATAGACCGTTCACAGAAGACAGGAATTTTTATTATGATCAACTAAGCCGCTATATCGGCAGAATCTGCTGTAGGTATCTTTAAAATAAAGCAAGTATGAGAAGAATTTAGATCGTAAAAAAGATCTCCTCCATTTGTTTTCATCATTCCTTTAGAAATGCTTAATCCCATTCCTGTTCCTACTCCCGCAGGTTTGGTCGTAAAAAAAGGCTCCATGATTTTGTTATGTAATTCTTTAGGAATACCATTTCCACTATCTGTTACTTTTATGAGTACATAATCAGGTTCAACCAAGTAAGTCAATGTCACCCATTTTTCTTCAAGCACTCCCACAGCATCAAATGCATTATTTAATAAGTTTAAAAGAACTTGAGAGACCTGTATCGAGTTACAGTAAAGCTCTGGAAGAGAGTCGTTTTCATCCACTTTTAACTCAATACCGTGGTTTTTAAAGCGCTCTGAACATAAACTTAAAGTATCTTCAACCACTTGTTCCACGGTTGTCACATCCATTTCTGTTGCCGCTTCATTTCTAGAAAATAACCTTAAACCATTTACGATTTTGCTCATTCTTTTTACTGTTGAGATAATCAAATCAATTGACTTCAAAGTAGACTCTTCAGAATTTTTTCCTAACTCTATCCTTCTTTTTTGCAAATCACAATTTGCTGAAATGATAGCAAGAGGATTATTAATTTCATGAGCAATCCCTCCAGCCATCTCTCCTAAAGAAGCAAATTTTGAAGAAACTATCTCTGCTTGTTGCATTTCATTTTCTTCAGTTACATCTGTTAAAATTCCAAAAATTTTATTTAATTTATTATCATATTTTAAATGAGCTCTCACAAAACGAGGACGAACATGCGACAAAAGTCTCATTTCTCGAGACCACTCTAAAATTTCTTTTTTATTATAATCAAAAATTTCTATCAAATTTTTTTTCGCTTCAGGATCAAAAAGATTTACAAAACTTTCAACAGCAGGCTCAAAAGAAGAATCTCGAACTCCTAAAATTTCAAATGTTTTTTCATCAAAAAACATTTCATTTGTATCAAAAGAATAACTTAAAAAACCTGACTTGATAGAGGTTAAAATGAAATTATACTTTCTTTTAAGCTCTTCCATTTCATGATGCGCCCTTTCTTCTTGAGTCACATCTATTAATATAGCCAATATTTTTGTAGGAACTCCTTCTTTGTTTTTCTCCGAAGAAGAATAAAGATTTACGTCTATCACTTTTCCACTTTTCGTTAAAAACTGAGTCTTTACACTTTTTCCTTTGCTTTTTATTTTTTTTGAAAAAATTTCATTTGAAATCATTTCCTTAGCAAGTTTTTGATTACTTGGAGAAAGAAATTCATAGGAGTACTTCCCTATTACTTCATCTCTAGAGTATTCCATTTTTTTTAACCAAGCATCATTCACAAAAATAATTTTTTTATCTTGATTAATTGCATGCATCATCAAAGGAGAATACTTAAAGAGAGATTCAAATTTATTTTTTTCACCCTCTAATTCATTTTTTACTTTCACTGCATAAAACCATCTAGAAACTAAAGAGTTTATAATATTTAAAAAATTTTTTTCTACATGAGTAAATTTATTTTCTCTTTTTTTGTGTCCTTTAAATGCAAGTACACCAGAGACTCTACGATCTTGATAAATTAGAGTTCCCACAAATGAACCACAGCTCATTTCTTGTGTTAAATCATCAAAAATACTTGATTTACTTGTATCCGATATAAAAAGAGGCTCTCCTCGCTGAATCACCTTTCCACAGGGAGTTTCACCAAATTCAATTAAATCACCTGTTTTATATTTATCAGAATCGTCACTAGCATAAACAACTCTAAAACCATCTTCATGAAACTCTAGTACCAAAGCACTGTCTAATTGAACAAAGTCCAAAGCAGCATCAATATATAGCTGCAAAAGCTCACCAGGAGGTTTCTCTTGATTGATTAAACTTCGAACAACCTCAACAAGTTTAAGATAGGCATTTTCCATTAAAATATCCCCTAGTAAGGAATATCGGTAAACTCCTCAAAAAAATTCACTATAAAATATTAAAGTGTCATTTTTTTGACTCTGGAAAAAAAGATTGAACTTTTTCAACAAAACTTTCTAAAGAATAAGGCTTTACAAGAGCACCATTAATTTTATTACCAATTTCCTGAACAAGAACCATATCCAAATTTCCACTTCCAACTAAAATTGGAGTAGCGTAATTTAAGTCTTTTTTATCAGAACGAATTTGGTGAATGACACGATCAGCTGTTCCATCAGGAAAACGAATATCTAAAACAATAAGATCAAATTTTTGATTCTTTAATTTAAATAAAGAATCACTCACTCGCCCACTATGAACGACCTGAAAATTATAAGACTCCAGATACTCAACCAGACTATCTCTTAATTCTGATTCATCTTCTCCAATAAATATCTTCTTCTTTTCTAATCTTGATCTCATAAATTCTTTTAATCTTAAATATTCGCGAAAGAATCCCCAGATTAAATACTTAACCAAACTAGACTATGAGACAAGCTTTTTATGTAAGGTTTGAAAATTGATATCAAAAAAGCCCTACTTCACTTATTGATGAAGTAGGGCTTTTTTAAATGGCGGGAGCGAAGGGACTCGAACCCTCGACCTCCGCCGTGACAGGGCGGCATTGTAACCAACTCAACTACGCCCCCGCACATATACGCCACAGCGAGACCCAATAAATATTCGATCATCACTTCAGTGTCAATCCCAGAATGAAAACTGATTTTTTTTTTGAAAATAAAAAGTCTATTATTTACAAGAGGTTAAAAAAACTCATTCAAAATAGAGGGAAAAACAATTGAATTCTACTTTTCGAACCATTTCTGAAAGAAATTTGAGAATTACTTTACTCAACGTCTCCTGAATCATCAGCCCACTCCCCCGTGATCCGACATGTCAAATACGCTTTAATAAATGGTTCTAAATCTCCATCCAAAACTGATTCAGCCGAGCTCGTCGACGCCCCCGTTCGATGGTCTTTTACCATCTTATAAGGATGAAGCACATAAGAGCGGATTTGGCTTCCCCATTCAATCGCTTTTTTCTTTCCTTCGATTTCAGCTTGCTCGGCTCTTTGTTCTTCTAATTTTCTTTCATAAAGACGAGACCTAAGAACCTTCATTGCTTTTTCTCTGTTCTTAATCTGAGATCGTTCTTGTTGACAAGTCACTACGATATTTGTTGGAAGGTGAGTAATTCGAACTGCAGAATCAGTTGTATTCACATGCTGTCCTCCAGCACCACTTGAGCGATATACATCTATTCTAAGATCAGCTGGATTGATTTCAATTTCAATATCATCATCAATTTCAGGTGCCACAAAAACACTTGTAAACGAAGTATGTCGACGATTATTCGAATCAAATGGAGATATACGAACCAATCGATGAACTCCTGCTTCAGACTTCAAATTTCCGTAAGCATATTCTCCCGCAATTTCCAAAGTAACATTTTTTACCCCAGCCTCATCTCCAGGAAGAAAGTCGATCACAGAGGCTTTAAAACCATTTGCCTGAGCCCAGCGCTGATACATTCTTAACAACATTCCTGCCCAATCCATTGACTCTGTTCCACCCGCCCCAGCGTTAATCGTTAAGATCGCATTCTTTGGGTCTGCTTCCTCAGAAAGCATTTTTCTAAATTCTGCCTTTTCAAAAAGCTCCGAAAGCTCATCCACCATGGCAACAACTTCCGCCAATACACTAGAATCACCTTCTTCAACACCTAACTCAAAAAGAGCCTCTGCATCTTCATACCTTGTTTCTAGATCTTGATACTCATTGACAGCAGCCTCTAAACGAGACTTCTCTTGTGTAAAAACTTTCGCTTTTCTGTTATCTGCCCAAAAATCAGGATTTTGAGACATTGCAGAAATTTCTTCTATTCGTCTTATTTTGTTAGCAAGGTCAAAGAGAACCTCGAAGGAAATCCAGACGAGCTTTCATCGTCTGAAACTTATCTCGAATTTCTGATTTTTCGATCATCGTATCATTCATGTCTCTTCACTATCTGACTTCACTCTCTCGATCAAGCCCGTTAAACATCTTCCACCCGACTCTGAAACCCATGAAGCAGGACACCATTGTTTTAATACTAGACTTTCTATGTCTGCCATATCTTTTAAATCTTTTTCAGATTTCTCATGATCATAACCAAGTAAATGAAGCGCGCCATGAACAACAAGAATCACTGCTTCCATCTCTAATGATAATCCGCGTTCACGCGCATGTTGAGACGCCACTTCATAGCAAATTACAATTTCACCATAATTTCCCTGTAAGCTAAAAACTTCTGGCGAAGAAAAACTGAGTACATCAGTTGGAACATCTTTCCCTCTATACTCATAGTTTAAACGTTTCATTGCCTCCACGTGCACCAACTTTAAATCAAAACCAAACCCATGTTCTGGAAGCTCTAACAACTTCCCTAGAACTTCTACTAAAGATTCTATTTTTTCATTTAAATAGGATTCTAAAACTTCTAAAGTTGGCTCTGTCATCCCTCGCATGGTATCACGAAATCATGAAATCCCCACAATTTGAAAAAATGACTTCTATTAAAAAATTGATTGAAACTATTCATACATTAAGAGCTCCTGGAGGATGTCCTTGGGACCAAAAACAAACTCATCAATCGCTAAGACCTTATCTTATCGAAGAAGCATATGAGCTTTTAGAAGTACTGGATCAAATCAATGATGACAATCGAACAAAAGAAACTACCATCAAAAATGACTTCATAGAAGAACTCGGAGATGTTCTTCTTCAAGTTATTTTACATTCAGAGATTACTAACGAAAACGGTTCCTTTGATATTTTCGATGTTGCTGAAGCTCAAAATCAAAAACTCATCTCCAGACATCCCCATGTCTTTGGAGATGAAAAAGTCAGCACTGCGGAGGAGGTCATGAAGTTCTGGGAAAAAAATAAATCAACAGAAAAGAAAAGAGAAAGCATTCTAGATGGAATTCCCAAAGAATTACCTGCATTACAAAAATCCGAAAAAATTATTTCAAGAGTTTCAAAGGTAGGGTTTCAATGGAAATCTCACAAGGGGGCACTAGATAAACTTGAGGAGGAACTCTCTGAATTCAAACAAGAAGTTGATGAATATCTCGATCAAAATTCAAGTAAATCAAAACAAAAAATGAAAGAGGAGTTAGGAGATATTTTATTTTCTATTTGTAACGTTGCTCATTTTTTAGACCTTGATCCAGAAGAAGCGCTAAGAGAAACGATACAAAAATTTGAGTATCGATTTAACTTTATAGAAAAAAAAATCAAAGAAACAAACTCATCACTTACTGAAATCAATTTAGATAAAATGAATGAACTTTGGGAAAAAGCAAAAAAGAATGAAAAATAGAATTTGGCCTGAGAACACTACTGTTATTGGACTCTCTGGAAATATCGCATCTGGAAAATCTACTGTTTCAAAAATATTAACTCGATATGGTTTTTATCATATTGACGCTGATCAGATTAACCGTGAAATTTATGAAAACAATTCATTTTTTAAAGAACAAGCAATCAAACTCTTTCAAACTACAGATAGAAAGATAATTTCAAAAATCGTATTTAACTCAAAAGAAAAAAGATTTCAATTAGAGCAACTCGTTCATCCACTCATTTACAAAGAATCTTTAAAAAAAATTAAAGAAATTTCTCAAAAAAAAGGGCATCACTTTATTGTTTATGAAGCAGCTCTTTTATATGAAACAGGTCGTTATAAAGAAATGGATTATTTTTGGCTTGTTGAAACAGAGGAAGAACATCAAATCAAAAGATTCATAAAAAGAAACCAAGGAACAAAAGAAGAAGCGACCAGAATCATCGAAGCTCAAGTACCTATTACTCAAAAAAGAAAATACGCAGACCGAATATTTATAAATAATGGTTCAATGGAAGAACTGGTTCAACAAATTGAAACTGCAGTCAAAGAGTTGACTCAAATTTAATTATTTTTTACTGGCACATAAAACAACAGATCTTTAACCTTATTAAGATGAAATATTTACTTTTCGTATTCCTAAGCTTTTCTTTAGCTTCGTGCAATGTCTTTGAGTTTATGGATTCTCCTAGCGGAAACGAACAAATTCTTTCTAAAGCCAAAGCTTGTTTTGATGAGGGAGATTTCGATTGTGCAAGAGAATACTATGCAAAACTTTCTTCTGAATACTCCGACATCAAAGAAAGCGAATCTGCCTTTCTTATTTTAGACGAACAAGGAATTGATATGGGAGTATTTATGACTGCTTTTGGCTCTGGAGGAAGCGGAAAGGGAGTCACTCAAATTGCCAATAGACTAGCTCTCCTTGGTGCAAATACCACCAAAAGAGCAAGCATTTATGAAGCCTATTTAAAAGTTGGGATAATCTCAGACCGTGCAACCAGAGGACTTGTCCGATTTGTGACAGGCATTGCTCTTCTAGCTGAAGTTTTAGCAGAACAAGCTGGTGGTAACAGTAATCTCGATCAAACTGACTTAATCACAAGCGGGACTTTAACCGCATGCAAAGCATCTACTTCAGTTACTTGCGCAGCAGCATGCACTCGAACTTCGGCACTGGGGGTCGGTGCTTCTGTTGATCTCTACAACTCATTACCGACGTCTTCAACCATTACAGGAACGGATCACTACGGATTGATTCATGGAATTATTCAAGCTCTTTCAAATGCGTTATCCTATGAGCTTTCTGCAGGAGGGAATTTTAGTACTGGGATTGGTGGCTTCACGAATCAGCTTCTCTCTCAAAGTGCACCAACAACAAGCGCATTTGCAAACTGCTTTGTAAAGATCCTTCTAGATCAAGGAATTGGGAACTAATGAATAAAAAATTACTTTTTTTATTATTACTCACAACTTCATCTTTTGCTCTTGATGAAATTAATCACTCTCATCTCAATGTTCGATCTTTAGGAATGGGAAACACCAAAACACTCACAGGGCAATATGATCAGAATCTCTATGGAAACCCAGCACGAGCTACCGCAGACAAAGAATGGAAAGTTCAACTTCTCAATATCGGAAGTCAATTTAACTCTACCGGCATAGGAAATATAGTAAGTGCGGCTTCAGGTGATCTCTCGATTGAAAAACTTGCGGAGACTGCTGGAAAAAACTCAAAAGCCCATATTCAAATTCTATTGCCCTCCGCTTTTTTTCAATCTGGACGCTGGAATTTTGGATTGGCCATAAAGCTTGCAACCGATGTAAATGTAAATTTAAGAAAAAGCTATGAAGTGGCAACCGAATCTCTTTTGGATTCTGATTTTTCTTTTCTTATTTCTCGATCTTTTCTTTATCAAGATGCCTTGTCTTTTGGATTGAGTACTCATGCAGGATATCGAGTTTCTGTCCCAGAAGGCTATACCTTTGTAGACCTTATACAAGGAAACTCAATCAGTCCTACAGTTTCCGGTAGAGAAGGGTTTCGTGTCGACTTTGATCTAGGCTTTACGTACCGGCTCCCATGGCACTTTTTTGGCTTTTTTATAGAAACAGGAGGTTCGGTTAATAACCTCCTCGGAGGCCAATACAAACAGTTTTCGATTCACCCTCTCAATCTTGCCCTAGGACCTATTTACACTCCCAGAAACTACAATATCGGAGTTGCTCTAAAGAAAGACCATCTTTCTATTCTCAAAGACTTTGCTCTCTCTGTAGAATTTAATGAACTTGGAGCGAATCAAAATGGTTCGATCTTTAGAAATATTCACATAGGTGTCGAAGCACTTTTGAGCTCAATTGTGAGCCTCCGAGGAGGAATCAATCAAGGTTACTGGGCAGCTGGACTCGGCCTTGATTTTTGGATTTTAGAAATGGATTTTGCGACCTACGGCGAAGAAATCTCACTCAATGCCGGAGGAATTCAAGACCGTAGATACGCTTTTCAAATGGCATTTCAGATATAAATCGCCAGAATCGAATTGTAGCTTTTCATTGTCTTTTTTTTCCCTAATTTTTTCAAAGAGTTAAAAAACCAAGTCGGCTTGATTTTTTCATTAATGCACCGCATAATTATAAGAGATTATTTATTTCATGAGAGGTACGTATGTGGCAAACTCAGCACCCCAAGGCTAAAGCCGCCGCTGTCGCGAAAAAAAAACGCCAAGAAGAAAACCGTAAGAATTCTTATTCTCTGAAAAGAGTGTCTGCGGAACTCAAGGTAGGAACCACTCCTGGACAACCTCAAAAAATTATTGATGCCAGAGTCGTCCTCAATGACTTCAGAAGACGCGGTGTGAGCGTATTCACAAAAGAATCCATGCCTATTGGAGAAATGATTTCTGTCACTCTTGAGCGTCCCAAGAGGTTTTACTGTCGAGCTAAAATTGTCCAATGTGAACAAAAACACAATGCTGGGATGCTAGTTTTATCAAAAGAAAATTTCAATTACCGATTAGCTTTAGAATTTGTTTTTGATTCTGATGAAGAAAAAGAATCGATTGCAGAATACTGTAAAGAACTTATAGAAAACTACTTATATCCACCAAGTAAACAAGCTGCTTAACTTATATTCCCATTACATTTACAAAATCATCCCAATGACCTTTTAGTCTGCCTTTCAAACGTAGAATAGCTTGAGTATGAAGTTGAGAGACTCTTGATTCTGTCACATCTAAGACTCGTCCGATTTCTTTTAAATTTAGATCCTCATAATAATAAAGAGAAAGAACAAGCCTTTGTTTTTCTGGAAGATCTGTAATTGCACTAGCGATCATTTTCTTTACATGTGCAACACTCACTTCATTAAAAGGAGTCGCTGTTTTAGTACTATTTTCTCCATTTCCATAGAGAGATTTTTTATCAGCTTTAGAAAAATTTGAAATATCATCATAAGATAAAAGAGAGACACTTCTCACCTGATTTAGCATTTCATGATACTCTTCAGACGTGATACCTAAAGCCTCTATCGCCTCTTCATCAGTAGCTTGTCTACCCATTTTTTGCTCGATAGAATTATAAACTCTTTCTAACACCTTAGCTTTTTCTCTAACTGAGCGAGGAACCCAGTCTTGCGCTCTTAACTCGTCGAGAATTGCACCTCGAATTCTAAATTCAGCATATGTTTTAAATTTATTGTCTCGACTGGAATCAAACTTATCAATCGCATCCATCAAACCGATCACTCCAGAACTAATTAAATCATCTAGTTCAATATTTGCCGGTAATCTAGCAGAAATTCTTTGAGCAATATACTTAATCAACGGAGCGTATTCTAAAATTAGATTTTCTCGACTCGTATTGACTGGGGAAAAATCAGCCCTAACTAACTTAGATGTTGTTTTCTTTTCTGTTTTAATTTCTTTTTCTATTTCTTTTTGAAGATCTTTTTCATCTTCCTTTTCTTGAGATGCAGTATCCTTCGCTAAAACTGCGACCTCAACATTTTCAGAAATTTTTGCACGTTTCCCTTTAGCTGATTGAGTTCTTCTTGAAGTTTCTTCATATTTTTTAGCAACGTTTTGTTTCATGTCCCCGACACCTCTTTATTTTTTTGGCTTCTAAAAAGCCTTTAAAAGTCAATCCTCGACTTTTAACCCCTCTCTTGATTTTAACAAATTTTATGAAATAAATATCGTCATAAAAAAATAAAATTACCTTAAAAATCGCTGTTTTTTTGGCACAAAAGTTGTTTTAAATTACATTTTTTCGTACAAAAAACCGACAATTCACTGTCAAAAAAATAAACACTAAAACTCTAAAATTAAAGAAACCACTCGTTCTCCAGAGGCCTGCTCAATATCTTGGGGCACGTTTTGACCATTTGTAAAATAACAATAAGGAAGCTTAGATTTTTGAGAAAAGTTATAAAGAACACCAAAAGTAATACATTCATCCAGCTTAGTCAGAAGAGCACATTCTGGCTTAAAAAGAGCATATTTTTTACTCATTTCAAAAAGTTCTTGATCTCGTGTGGTCGCCGAAAGGACCAACTGCACTCTTACATTGTTAATCGATCTCAGAACTTTTTCTATTTCTAACAGTGAGTGATCATCTTTTTGTGATCTTCCGGTAGTATCCACTAAGATCAAATCGCATACTTTCAAATCAGAAACTGCTAATTTAAAATCAGAAACTGACTCCACATGCCTAAAAGGTACATTTAACGAATTCGCATAACTTTCTATCTGATTTCTAGCTGCAACTTTAAAAGAGTCTAAATTAATCACCCCAATTTTTAAATTCTTTTTGGAGTAAGCTAAAGATGCAATTTTAGCTAAAGTAGTTGTTTTTCCAACTCCAGTTGGCCCTACCAACGCAACAATTTGAGGTCCAGAATCAACAGTTTTTTTATTTTTTTTAATTCCAGAAATCAAATCTTCAACTTCTATTTTTTTTAACATCTCAAGAGCAAGTTGATCTATTGCCTTTTCTTTAGAGATTGCACGGTCTTGAGTTTTATTTTCAAATTGAATTAATTTAACTAACTCCATTGCATACATTCGATCAACACCATTAGCTAAAAGAGTATCAAAAACATAGTCCATAGCTGGTTCATCAAAAACCTTTCCGTTTGACTGAATTTTTTTTATGAGATCTCTTAATTCTTCAATCTCTGCTTCAAGCGATTTTTTCAAAAGAGAAGAAGAATCACTATTTTTTTCCTCTTTTTCATTTGGAATTTTCATTTGAAGGTTTTGATTACTCTCTCTTAAAAATTGATCTATTTTTTCATTCATTTCGTGCTGATTGGGATTTTTTCTAATCACGCTTGAACCTATAGGTCTATCTACAAAAGAAGGGGAATCTATTTCTGCATAAGGCGTTTTCCTAGCAAGAGATTTCAAATATTCATTTTTATTTTTATCAGTAACTCTATTTTTTCTTATTTGCTCTAAAGTTGTTTTTTTATTTTCATATTCATCATAAATTTTCTTTTGACGAATTGCTGATAGCGAATTAATAGTCTCTCTATTATTTTCAGGAAGCCTTCTATCTAAATTTCTTTTCTTATTTAGTGACTCATGAGAAACAGCTGCCGTCACTTCCACCGAACTAGTCGACATCAAGCCAAAACCTTTTTTATTAGATTTTGTTTGCAATATAATAGCATCGGGACCAAGCTCCCTTTTTATATTTTCAATAGCCTCACTCAGAGTTTTAGCCTCAAACTTCTTAACTTCCATGACTTAACCTCACTGTTCCAAACGATTCAATATCAATACTTGGGGAAATTTCATTATGTGATAATACAACTAGGTTTGGAATAAACCGATCAACCAAGTTTTTTAAATGAATTCTAATAAGAGGAGAACAAAGGACAATTGCATTGCTTGTTTGAGCAGATAATTCCATAGATTTTTGATTTAATTCTGCCACAAAACCTCTAACAAACTCTGGATCAAGTGAAAGCTGTTGCCCCTGCTCTGTTTGGATTAAGCCTTGAGCAACAGACTCTTCGATTTCTCTATCTAACGTAATTAATCTAAGCTTGCCATCGACATCTAATAACTTTTTGGTAATTGAACGCCCTAAAGCTGTTCTTACTTGCTCTGTTAAATACATAGGATCTTTATGAATTGCACCATGATCTGCAAGTGTTTCAAAGATAGTTCTCAAATCTCGAATACTAACACCTTCTTTTAAAAGATTTTTTAAAACTTTAAGAACAATCCCTACACTCAATGTATTTGGAATCAAATCCTCTATAACCTTAGGAGCTGTTTCTTTTAGAGCGTCTATTAAGTCTTGAAGTTCCTGTCTCCCCAGTAATTCACTAGAGTTCATTCGTACTAGTTCTGTTAAATGGGTAGCTACCACTGTTGAAAGGTCAACAACAGTATAACCTTGAAAAACAGCTTCTTCTTTTTGATCTTCAGTAATCCAAACAGCATCTAAACCAAAAGCAGGTTCTTTTGTAGGTATTCCAGGCATAGGTTCCATAACATTACCAGGGTCCATTGCGAGATAATGTCCAACCATGAGCGATCCCGACCCAATCGGAACTCCTTTTAATAAAAGCTGATAATCTCCCGGTTTTAGCTCTAAATTATCTCTAATTCTTAGTGGGGGAACAATTATTCCCAAATCAGTAGCAAATTGCTTTCGTATATTGGTTACTCTCTCTAAGAGATCTCCATTCTGATCTGCATCAACTATATTAATTAAACCATAGCCTACTTCTAGTTCTAAAGTATCCACATTTAAAAGGGACTCAATGTTTTCTTTCTTAGGTTTGAGTTTTTCTTCAGCTTCACGAGCTGCTTTCTGCTTTAAGCTCAATTGATCTTTCTTCTGAAGACGATAACCCAACCCACCAAAAGTCACCGCTAACAAAAAGAAGGGAATTGCTGGAAGACCTGGAACAATTCCAAGAAACCCCATAACCCCAGCTGCAACAAATAGAGTTTTGGGGTGCATGAATAATTGTTTAGAAAATTCAGACCCTAAATTCTTTCCACTAGCCGTACGAGTTACAATGATACCAGCAGCAGTTGATATAATAAGAGCTGGAATTTGACTAACTAAACCATCACCAATCGTTAATAAAGTGAACGTTTCTGCTGCGGCAGCTACATCCATTCCTCTTTGCAGAGTACCAATGACTATCCCCCCCAGGATGTTAACCATTACAATAAGCATCCCAGCAATTGCATCTCCTCTTACAAATTTAGAAGCACCATCCATAGCTCCATAAAAATCTGCTTCTCTCGAGATTTCATCTCGACGATCTCGCGCTTGCTTTTCATTGATAATACCTGCATTTAAATCCGCGTCTATTGCCATCTGCTTTCCAGGCATTGCATCCAAAGTAAATCGTGCTGCAACCTCTGCCACTCTACCAGCACCCTTGGTAATGACGATAAAGTTAATAATTACGAGAATAATAAAAATAACTATTCCAACTGCATAATTTCCTCCTACCACAAAGTCTCCAAATGCTTGAATAACCTCCCCTGCTGCATTTGTTCCTTGATCTGCACCTCTTAATAAAATTACTCTCGTTGTAGCAACGTTTAAAGACAATCTAAACAATGTAGTCATTAGTAAGAGTGTTGGAAAAATACTGAAATCCAAAGCTCTAGAAGCATAAACAGAAGTTAAAAGTAAGACTACTGATCCAGCAATCCCAAAAGAAAGAAGAATATCAATTAAAAATGGTGGAAGTGGAATAACCATCACAGCTAAAATTCCTACTAACCCTACTGCGAGTACTAAATCTGAATTTCTACCAATTTTTTCAAAAAAATTACTCATGAAAGAACCTCGTTAATCTTATTTTTCATTTTGTAAATATATGCGAGTACTTCTGCCACTGCTTGGTAAAGAGTATGAGGAATTGCTTCTCCAACTTTTACATTTTTATATAAAGTCCTCGCTAAAGGAACATTTTCAACTAATGGTACTGAATTTTCAGAAGCAATTTTTTTTATTTTTTGAGCTAAAAAATCTGCTCCTTTCGCAACAACTTGAGGAGCACTCATACCATTACGGTCATAACGAATAGCTATAGCAATGTGAGTTGGGTTAGTGATAATTACATCAGCAGTTTTCACATCGTTCATCATTCTCTTGCGAGCCATTTCTCTTTGGGCACTTCTAATTCTTGAACGAACAAGAGGATCCCCTTCTTGTTCTTTGTGCTCCTGTTTAGCCTCTTGCTTGGTGAGTCTGGTATTTTTTCCATATTCCCAACGCTGTAACCAAAAATCAAACCCTGCAAATACAAATAAAATACCTATAAGAGAAAAAAACACTTCTTTGCTAACAGAAAAAAATTTTAAAGGAAGTCCGGCAGGATCATTCAGAATTTCACTCGGAGCCTGAATAGCAACATCTTTCATTACATAATAAGCAATCAACGCTACAATAGACCCTCTAAATAGCAATCTTAAACCTTCATAAACTTGCTTAAGTGATAAAAACCTTTTTGCTCCCTGAATCGGATTAATTTTTTCTAAATTTGGAGTCAATGGATCTGTCGAGAAAATACTTCCAATCTGAGCGTAACTACTTGCAACAGTTAAGACAAAACCCACCACCGCTATAGGCGCAAGTAAATAAAGTCCTTCTTTTAATGCTGTAGATAAAATTTTAAATAAAACTGACTGATCTAACAAATTAATCTTTGCAAATTCGTCTACATGAAAAATCTTTTCTGAATACGAAAATAATTTTTCTCCCATTTTAGGAATTAAAAAATAAATAGCTCCACCTGTAGCAAGCAAACCCACAAGTCCGGTCAGTTCCTTACTTTGAGAAACTTGACCTTTTTTTCTCATTTCTTCTATACGTAATTGCGAGGGTTCATCGGATAAATCTTCTCGACTTCTCTCGTCCTGATTTTCAGCCAATCCTTAACCTTTCTTCTATTTCCCTGATAAATGCACAATCATATTTCCCATTCGATCTTCCAATTGATCAAACCAATTCACAGTAACACTTTCAAATTCAGGAATACTTGCGACCAAAACAATAAGACCTAACATCGCACTCACAGAAAAAGAAAGGACCAATACATTGAGCTGAGGCATCGCCTTCGCAAAAACTCCATAAACGACGTTAACAGCAAAAATAGAGACCGCTAAAGGAGCTGCCATTTGAAAGCCAATTCTAATAACTTCACCAGCCAAATGAATTAAAGCCTCAGCAAAACCTGATGCCATTATCTGTGATTTCCCTATTCCAACTAACTTAAAACTAGAAAATACACCCGACAACATGACATGATGGCCATCAACAGATAAAAAAATCAACATTGCCAAGGTAGTCAAAATTTTAGATACAACCTGCGTATTACCTTCTTGAGTTGGATCATATGTATTTGCAGCAGCAAAACCCATAAAAGTACCACAGATATTTCCAGCTATCTGAATACCTTCGAAAATCATTCTTACGACAAACCCTAAAGCTAAAGCAAAACCAACTTCTCGAGCAATTGTAAAAATTAAACTTCCTGTAGAACTAGCCCAAAACGTTGCATTTTCAATAAGAATATATTTTTTAGCTACTAAAAGAGGAAAAATAACGATCGTAATAGCAAGAGAAAGTAGTATTTTAAGTGGAACCGGAATAACTTTTTCACCAAGAACAGGAAAAACAGAAGTAATTATACTAATTCTTACAAGAACAGCAAAAAAAGTTAAAAATTCTGGTTCTGAAAAATCAAAAAGACCCATTTACTTTTTCCATAGCTCCATATTTGTAAATATCATTATTGTATATTCTTGAATAGTTTCAAGCATCCAAGGAGCCATAACAGCTAAAACAACAATTACTGCAATCATTTTAGGAATAAAAGTTAGAGTAGCTTCATTAATCTGAGTTATTGCTTGCATTACACTCACTGCAATACCCACTAACATTGCTGCAATCAACATTGGCCCAGCAAGAGAAGCAATGATCTTAATAGCCTGAGTTCCAATTTCAATTACTGCAGATTCATCCATATTATTTACCTCTAACTAAAGCTCTTGACTAGACTCCCTACAATCAATTCCCACCCATCAACGAGAACAAAAAGTAAAATTTTAAAAGGAAGAGAAATCATCATAGGAGGCAACATCATCATTCCCATTGCCATTAAAACGCTGGCAACCACCATATCTAAAACCAAGAAAGGTAAATAAAGCATAAAACCAATTTGAAATGCGGTTTTAAGTTCACTAATTACGAATGCCGGAACTAAAACATAAGTTGGAACATCCGATCGTGTTTTTGGTTTGACCTGAGTCGTCATAGATAAAAATAATTCAAGATCTTTTTCTCTTGTTTGGGCGAACATAAAACGCCGAATAGGAGCCTCTGCTCTCTTAAAGGCTACATCCTGACTAATTCTTTCATCTAAAAATGGCTGAAGAGCATTTGTAGAAATATCATTCCAAACAGGTGCCATTACAAAAAAAGACAAAAACAAAGCCAAGCCCACTATCAGTTGATTTGGAGGCATTTGTTGAGTACCTAAACTTTGCCTTAAAAAACTCAAAACAACCACAATTCTAGTAAACGAAGTCATCATAATTAAAATCGCAGGTGCTAAAGACAAGACAGTAAGTAAGATAATGATTCTTAAGACAGAAACAACATCTGAAGGACTTTGAGAGTTAGAAAAAGAAAGATTTAGAGATGGAAGAGTTACACCAGATGTCCCTGGGGTGTAACCAGCAGCTACAGAAGTTTTTTCTAAAAAAAACCAAACTAAAGATAGAAAAAAGAAAGATTTAAATAAAGATTTCTTCATATTTCTTTCAATCCTTCAAGTCTCTTTTTAATACGCTCTCTTACGCTAGATTGCGTATCTAGATTAGGTGAAATCTGATTAGAAGCCATTTCATTTTTTACCACTGGAGATGATATCGTCGGCCTGGAGAATTCTTCATTTAATAGACTATTAAATTCATCATCTTCATTTAATAACGTATTGGCATCATCTTCAATAATTCCAATAAGAGAAAGATTTTCATCTGTTATTCCTATTGCATATTTCTTTCCATAAATTTCTATAATTGAAATTGCTTTTTTTTGTTCAATAAAAACTTTTTCTATTAACTTGATATTATCTGAACCTGCAAATCCACCATTTTTCATTTTTTTAAATAAACCAGAAAAGAAGCTCTTTTTTTCTTCTTTACTTGAACTTCCCAACATCTTTCTTCTAAATAAAAAGGATCCAAAAATAAAAAGTAAAAATAGAAATCCAATAAAACTAAATCCATCAAAAAAACCATCTGAAGACTTTTTATTAGTTCTTTCATTAGAACTTTTATCTGAAAACAAAGGCTTCTCATTTTCATTTTCAATTAATTTTTTTAATAATTCTTTTTCAGAAGTAGATGCTTCCTGAACATTACTGGCTTTAGATTGAGATACTTGAATCGATTGAGTTTTAGGTTTTTCATCCTTTTTAACAATGGTAGAAACCTTTAAAGTCAGTGTTTTTCTATCTTTAGACAGTGAAAAATTATTTTTAAAGTCATTCGAATCCCCAGGAACAGTAAGACGACAGCGAATTACATTTGGAGTATATTGATACGCAAACACTTTTTTTAAGCTTTTTTGGTCCACTGAAAATATTTTAGCCGGATACACTGTCGCATTTTTAATACTAAACTGTACGATATCTCTTAAAGTATCTATTTTTATTTGTGATTCTGAAAGCTTTTTATCAAAAGACAAATGAACATAACCATCTTTGCCTACTCTAAGATCCTTAAGATTAGTAACCGCAAAAGCAGACTCACAAAGACACAATAAAAATATAACAATCCATGTTTTTTTATTCACACACCAAACCCTCATGGTTTTATTTAAGTTGTTCAATTCTTTCCACTGGCGAAATAATATCTGTCAATCTTACGCCAAATTTTTCATTTACAACTACAACTTCTCCTCGAGCAACTAACTTTTCATTTACTAAAACCTCTAATGGTTCCCCAGCAAACTTTGAAAGTTCCACTACAGAACCTTGAGCTAATTGTAGTATTTCTCTTATAGCCATTTTTGATCTACCAAGCTCCACAGTGACTTTTAATGGAATATCTAAAATAAAATCTAATGACTGTATGGGAGCACTATTTTCTTCTTCCGAGTCTGAATTTTTATTTTTTTCATTTGCAGCAGCCTGAGGAGTCCCTGCTTCCTCTGCTTCAATTGCAGCTCCAATATCATCTAATCCTTGTTCGTCTATTGCACCTTCGTTCATCATCATCATTTTCTCCTTTTTACTATTCTTCTACTTTCCTTGTAATTTGAACGGCTCTATTACCTCTGGAAATGCCAAAAAAGCATTTATACTTTCCTGCTCCTTCTACGATAAGTTCCAGTTCTCCATCAGAATCTTGAGTAAGAGGAATTATGTCTCCGATATTTAAATTCACTAAATCTCCTACTGTAATTTCAGCTGTTCCCAAATTTACAGAAACTTCTGCTTCGGCACCTCTGAGGTGCTCCTCCATCATCGCAGTCCATTCTTTATCAACTCTTTCTGATTCTGTTTGAAAGGAAGAATTTAATTTATTTTTAATTGGCTCAATGGTTGAGTAAGGAATTACAAGAGCAATTGTTCCACTCGCATTTTCTAATTCGACTTCAAAAGTAGTTGAAATAATTACATCCGAAGGAGGAACAACCCCTACAAACTGTGGATTCACTTCTGTACGTACATATGAGATATTTACTTTATGTACAGGAGCCCAAGCTTCTTCTAAATCATCTATCGCAAGCTCCATTACTTTATTCATGATAGATAATTCAATTCGAGTAAATTCTTTGCCTTCAATTTTAGTAAACGGACGATCAGTTCCACCGAAATAGCTATCCACAAGAGCATAAGCCAATTTAGATTCGAATACTAAAAGCGCAGGACCTCTTAAAGACTCAAATCTCATGATAGCCATACAACTAGGAATAGGTAGAGTATTTACGAATTCACCAAACTTTAATAAATCTGTAGAAATAATACTGATTGAAGCAATTTTTCTGAGAGAGTTAGACAGACTCATTCTAAAGAGTCTAATAAATCTCTCATAAATAATATCAAGAGTAGGCATTCGGCCACGAATTACTCTGTCTTGATTTGTTAAATCATAAGGAGTAACTTCTGATTCTTCTAATAAATCTGACTCTGAGAAGTCACTCGAATCTAAATCTCCAAGCGAACCAGCCTCGCCAATATCCCCATCTTCGGATCCATCGGATACTGCGCTCAGTAGAGCATCTACTTCTGATTGTGATAATACCTGATTCATAATACCGCCATCCTAGCTATTCTAAAGACTATCCTTGTCTTTAAGACTCTTAACTACTTAGTGCAAAATTCGTGAAGAACACTCCTGTAACTTTACCTGTAACTAAAAAACTATTAATTGAGTTTTTAATTTCATCCTTTAAAAAATTTCGACCTTCAGCATTGGCTAAATCAGAAGGTCTCTTACTATTAAATAGATCTATTATGGTATTTCTAACTTGAGGCATTTTTTGAGTAACTTCGATTTCAGCATCGTCCGCTGGAACTTCAAGAGAAATTTTAACTCTTGCATATTTTGGTGCAGAACTTCCAATTGTGGCGAGATTAACAGTAAACTGTTCTAACTGAATCATTTTCCCAAACTTATGACCAGTCTGAGTTCCTTTAGGTTCACCCTTTTCATTATCAGCATGCTCTTCAGCACCACTTGAATGTCCGGACTCACCTTCTTGAATATCTGAAATTTCAGGAGTTGCAGATTCTTTTTGGAATGAATAAAAAAGGACCCCAACAATACCAAGGGTCACCACTAAATTTAATGCGGTTAAGATTACTAGAACTTTGCCACCACCAGATGACTCAACTTCTTCACTCTCAGCGCCTTGTTGCTCTTTTCCTTCATCTGCCATTACTTAATCACCTCAATAATCTAAAGAAAATATTCTTTTCCCTAAGACTATTTTGCCTTCCATTAAGAAGAAGAACAAGACGGCAATTAATACCTATTTGGCAAAAAAACGACGATTAGGAAAAGGCAGGGGAGTCTATTTTTTGACTCCCCTTAACCTTCGAACTAGCCTCGTTTCATATTAAGAACTTCTTGCATCATTTCATCAGCCACGCTAATTACACGACTATTTGCTTGGAAGTTCCTCTGAGCATTCATTAAGTTAATGAATTCATTCGCAATATCTGTAGTTGAGGATTCAATCGTTTTCGCTGTAATTCGACCTCTCCCCCCAGTCTGAGGGGCACCCACAGTCGCCTGACCTGACAAACGACTTTCTCGAAATCTATTTTGCCCCATCTTGAATAGTCCTTCTGGATTTTCAAATTTTCCAAGAGCAATTTGTGCGATATCGATGATCTCACCATTTGTATAATTAGCAGCCAACGTACCATCATCACTGAAACTTAAACCCCCAAGAGTTCCTGCTGTATAGCCATCTTGAACAGTCTTATAAGCTTCTGATTCAGTACCATATTGAGTTGTTTGAACTCCATCCCCACCTTCTGAAGTAGGTTTACCAAAAGAGAAATTAATCACTTCTCCTTCTCCACCTGACTTGAAGTTAAAAGAATTTTCATCCGTCGTCGATTCTTGAAGCTTTCCATTGCTATCAAAAACAAGACGACCTGTTGCTTGCTGAATCATTTTTCCAGCTTCTCCTCCTCGAATTTCTTCACCTCTAGCCATTGCTCTCCAAACCCATGATCCATCATCTTGCTTATTGAAATACATAGTAAGCACATGGGGTGTACCAGCAGAGTCATAAATAGTTGCACCGGTGGCAAAATGAGAGGTTCGCTCTGGTCTTTCAGCATTAAATTCCAATCGAGAATCTGCTCGGGAATCAAGATTCATCTGAAGTTCTACATTGCTTGTACCTTTTGCATCGATGACTGATTGAGTAACCTTTATTGGCCCCAACTGTGAAGTAATGGTTCCTTCAGGATCTGCCTGAAACCCTAAAATTCTAAAACCATCAGAGTTAATCAACGCACCTTCTTTATCGAAATGAAAAGCTCCGTTTCGAGTAAAACTTCGTCCATCAATACCTTCAACAACAAAAAAACCGTCACCGGTAATGGATAAATCTGTTGGAGAATCTGTTTGAATAATTGACCCTTGAGAGAATATAGGATTTACAGAAGCAAGCCTTGTCCCTCTCCCAATCTGATTTCCACCCAACAACCCTTTTAAAGACTTAGCTACGACATCCTGAAATTCAGGTCGACTTGTTTTAAATCCGACGGTATTAGCGTTGGCAATATTATCACCATAAATCGCTAGAGCCTCACCTTGACCTTTTAATCCGGTAACACCGGTATACATTGACGAAAGAATACCCATAGAGAAGCCTCCTTGCTAGAATGGGTTATTAAAAACATAGCTCATCAATCAATCAGAGCTACAAAGGCCTCCCGTTAGGGTCCGGCCGCCACATTATGTTAAACGATAATCGCACCATCAATATTAGTAAAAACATTACCTTCAAGTTGGCTACGATCCATCGCTGTAACTACAGTCTTATTTTTTGCATTCACAATAAGAGCTGAGTCATTTGTCAGTACAAGTGTATCATCAAGTCCTTTTGCAGCTGCTTTATCAACAGCAATAGAAACTTTATGCAACAATTCATCTGACATTGGAATTGACCTTTCTTTCAACCTACGAGTAGCATGTTGAGAAAATTTCAATTCATTCTTTACTGAATTTAATTCAGTTCCTTTTTCAATCTCTCGATTAAAAACTTTTTCAAAATCAACTTCACTTTTTTTAATTGAACTTGTTTTATTTAAATTTTTTTCTTTTACAGGTACAGAAGTTACATTTGGATAAAAAACATTTTTGTTAACCATTAGAACTCCTTTTTATATTTTTATTTAAATTTGCATTTGGAATCTTTTCTAAATTAAACTCTTTTAGACCATTTGGAAAACCTGACTCTACATTATTCACTTTATTTAATTTTAAATTTGTATTCTTATTATTCTGATTTTCATTTTTTGAATGAATCAAATCATTTATCACTTTTTCTTGTTTTTTACTTAATGGCTTTGATCCAACTCCTTTTTCAAAAGTAAAAAAAGATTTCCCACTTTTAGGGGCGTCTCTTTTAATTTGTTCAGGATTAATATCTAAAATACTAATAATATTCTTCATTTGTATTCTAGACTGATGATTAGCATCTCCCACCAAATAGACCGGCTCTGGGCCGTCATAACTTACACCAATCACTTTTGCATTTGATACCGTACTTGTATCGATTCTTCGATCTTTTTCATCAAAAGCCTCTATACGAAGAAGAAAGTCTCCTGCTTTTTGTGGAAGCCTACTTTTATTTAATCCATCCCAATTAAATTTATTACTTCCAGCCTTTAACTCACCTAAATCAGCCTCCGCAACAAGCTCCCCATTCATTCCAATTATTGTTGCTTTTACTTTTTTTGCATCTTGATTAAGAGTAAAATTTAAAGATTCTCGGCTGTCAGATTTGTGAGCAAATTTTCCTTGATCTATAGTAACAGTTTTTCCAATTAAATTAGTCATCGTCATTTGTTCTAATGGACGATTTTGTGTAGATAATTTATCTAATACTTTATTTACATTTGACAACTGCTCTACTGAAGTAATTTGAGCAATTTCTGCAGCAAGTTTATCTGTTTCAAATGGTTTAGTTGGATCTTGATGCTTCATTTGCTCAATCATGATTCTCATGAAATCATCTTTATCTAAGCTTTTCTTTATCTCTCTTTGTTTTTTAGGTTTAGCACCATACTTTGCCTGCAATCCTTGCCAAACCTTATTTTCTCCCTGATTTTGAGATGTCTTCACAGAATCAATTTGAGTCTGTCCAGTAGCTAAAGATTTTGAATTTGATACATTCATCCTATTTTACCCTACCTTTAAACCCTAACATCCAATCTACCATTAACGACATTTGAATGACTTTTAGATTCTGATTCAACCCTTAGCGGGCTAGCTTGAATTGATTTATTCGAACCTAAAGAATCAAATCTTTCTGATTGTCCTCTAGAACTTGATTGATCATTATAGAAAAAACCGTCTGAAACATGTTCCTGCTGGGAGTAATTACCTTGATCTAAATTTGAATTAAATTGATCTCCCAAATGAGAGCCTATTGCAAATGGTACAGACTGAGACTTATCAGAAAAAGTAGTTAATTCGACACTTCCTAAGTTTAAATCATGTTTCTTCAACTGTTCTTCTAAATTACTTATACTTTCTCTTAGAGCTTTTGTTGCTGATTGATCAGCAGCTTGAATACTCAAAGCAACTTGACTTCCTTTAGTTTCAACTTTTAAATTGAGCTCACCCAGTTCTACTGGATTCAACTTAATTTTCATTTTGCCTCCACCTTGAGATGCAAGTTGTTTAAGTTGATTTGATACATTAATTACCGATTCTCGAGTAAACTGAGATTTAGCTCCAGAACCTAAAGTAACATGACCAGTAACTTCCACAGGTTTCATTGTTTGAAGAGAGTTTCTATGAGAAAAAACTTGATTCAATGGAACGATGTTTTGTGATGAATAATCTAAATTATTTTTTTGATTTACAAAATTGTCTTTTAAAAATTCATTTGTTTTTTGTTGTATACTAGATTCTGAAGATTTAGTTAAACTCATATTTTTATTTTTCAGATTCTGCTCTGTTAATTCGTTCTTTAAATCAAGATACTCATGACTGGTAAACTGTTTAGGGAGATTGTTTTTGTTCGTTACTAAATCAATAGGATTTTTTGAATCGCTATCATTAGTTAAAAATTCTCCATTCATAGAATCAATTTTATTTTGAAGCAAAGAAGAGGATCTATTTATTTTCGAATTTGTTTTTAGAGACTGTTTTTGAAAAGGATTCAAAACCCCTGAAGAAACATTGCTTTCTGGAAATGAATTTAAACTAATTTTATTAGAAGATAGATCAATTTTACTTAAATTCTTATTATTTTTCTCACTCAATGTGATATTTTCTTCTGTAATAGCATTAGTTATTTTGTTTTTATCTACATTATTCGCTTCATTTAAATTTAAGTTGGAGTAATCTTTAAAATTTAAATTTTTAATCTCTGCTTGATTTAAAGAACTCGCTGGAGACGAATGACTAACTGCATCTTTATTATTAAAAACAACGAAACCTTCATTTTGAGAAGCTGGTTTATTTATATTTGA
>PBMP01000111.1 GCA_002722705.1 Pseudobdellovibrionaceae bacterium
GCCTTGTGTGCCAGCATGGGGCCTGAAACCACATCACCAATAGCGTAAACACCTTGAATATTTGTTTCAAAGTGATCATTGATCACGACTCGACCTCGATTGTCTTTCTGAATGCCCACTTCGTCCAAACCGAGGCCTTCAGTGTAAGGCTTTCTGCCGGTACTGACCAATATAAAATCACATTCAAGTTGTGAAGTTTCTTGAGTTTCTCGATTGAGGACTTCAACGAGGTGAATATCACCACTTTTTTGGCTTCCTTTGCATTCGTGAGAGAGTAGAAAGTTCATGCCTTGTTTTTCTAAAACTTTTTTTAGTTCTTTCGAAGTTTCTTGATCCATGCCTCCACAAATATGATCACTGAATTCGACGATTGTTACTTTTGCACCTAATCGATGCCAAACAGATCCTAGTTCAAGGCCAATGACTCCTCCTCCAATGACAACGAGATGTTGAGGAACGCGCGGAAATTGAAGAGCACCGGTTGAACTGACGACTGTTTCTTTATCAAAAGGCAAAAAAGGAAGTTCAACAGGTTTACTCCCAGTCGCAATAATGATTTTTTTTGTTTGAATGGTTTGAACGCCCTCAGCAGTAGTCACTTCTACCGTTTTTAGATCCCCGTCAGCATTTGTAATTTTACCCATTCCTGTGATTGAAGTGATTTTATTTTTTTTTAATAAATAATCGATTCCTTGAGTGAGTTGACGCACAATTGTGTCTTTTCTTTTAAGCATTTTATCAAGATCTAAAGAAACTCCTGACACATTGACGCCATGATCAGATAAAGAATGTTGTGTAGCTGAAAAGTGCTCTGAAGATTCAAGGAGTGCTTTTGAAGGAATGCAGCCGACATTAAGACAAGTGCCTCCTCGTGTAGGATACTTTTCAATACACGCAGTCTTCATACCAAGCTGAGCAGCTCGAATCGCAGCTACATATCCGCCTGGTCCTGATCCAATTACTACAACATCAAAGTTTTCAGAGCTCATCTTTAAAATCCAATCCTAAGTTTTCTGGGTTTTCTAGTCCTTCTTTAATTTTTATTAAAAAACTCACGGCTTCTTTTCCATCAATTAATCGGTGGTCGTATGAAAGCGCAAGATACATCATTGGTCGAATCACAATTTCACCATCGACAACAACGGGGCGTTGTTGAATATTGTGCATTCCTAAGATCCCTGTTTGAGGCGCGTTCAGAATGGGGGTTGAAAGCATAGATCCGTATACTCCTCCATTTGAGATTGTAAAAGTTCCGCCGCTCATATCAGCAATAGAGAGTTTTCCATCCCTTGCCTTTAAAGCGAGTTCTAAAATTCCTTTTTCAATCTCAGCAAAGGAGAGTTTTTGAGCTCCTTTAAGAACGGGGACAACAAGTCCTTTATCTGTTCCTACAGCAACTCCTACATCTTGGAAATCTCGATAAATGACGCTATCTCCGTCAATTGAAGCATTGACTGCTGGAAATTCTTGAAGCGCTTTTACACACGCTCGGGTAAAAAACGACATGAATCCTAGTGATGCGCCGTGCTTTTCTTTAAATGCATCTTTATATTGTTTTCTGATATCCATTACTGGTTTCATGTCAACTTCATTGAACGTTGTTAAAATAGCAGCGGTATGTTGTGCTGCAACCAAACGTTCAGCGATCTTTTTACGAAGTCGAGACATGGATTCTCTTCGCTCTCCTTCTCGTAAGGCGACTGGTTTTGTTTTTTCTGCCGGAGGAGGAGTAGGGGGTGAAGCTTTGGGTTGAGCCCCTTTTTGAATGTGGTTAATTAAATCTTCTTTGGTGACTCGTCCACCTCTACCTGTGCCAGAAACTGTTTCTGGATTAATTCCTGTTTGTTCACTTAAACGTCGTGCTGCAGGTCCAATCTCTAGTGCTGAAGGAGAAGGTGGCGGAGTTGAAGCACTTGCTGTAGGAGCACTGGGTGTAGAAGTAGGAGGAGCGGATGCACTTGCTCCAGCAGCTTCGTCATCGATAGTTGCAAGGACTTCTCCAATCTGAACAACATCACCTTCATTTTTTTGAATTTGCAGAGCACCCGCATTCTCTGCAATCACTTCAACCGTAGCTTTGTCGGATTCGATTTCGACGATGACATCTCCTACGGAAACAGCTTCACCATTAGCTTTGTTCCACTTTAAGATGCTTACTTCGGTAATAGATTCACCTACTGCAGGTGCGACAACAGAATGTTTCATAGTCTCTTTCCTTTATTGTTTCTGTTCTGTTTTGATTCCTAAGGCTTGTAAAATAATCTGATTTTGAGTGAGTGTATGAATTTTAGAAGAACCCACAGCTGGAGCAGCCCCTTTTTCTCTCCCAATGTAGGCAATTCCTCGCCCCCCCAAGAGTTGAATGAGAGGTTCTTCGTGGGATAATGCTCCCATCCACATTCCAAAAAGGTAGAGCCATGCACCCATGTTTTGAGGCTCTTCTTGAACCCAAAATATTTCCGCATTTGGATATTGATCTAATATCGCCTTCAGTTCATTTTTTGGCCATGGATAGATCTGTTCCATTCGAACGATTGCTACGTTATTGATTTGAGCTTCTTGTTTTTTTGCAAGTAAATCATAATAAATTTTACCCGTGCATAAGAGAACTCGGTCACAGTGATTGTCGACTGCTGGGTCGTCAAAGACGGGTTTGAATTCACCTTGAGTAAACTCGTCTAAAGTGGAAACAGCCATTGGGTGTCTGAGTAAGCTTTTAGGAGTCATTACAATCATCGGTTTTCTAAAATCCCGTTTTACTTGTCTTCTCAGTGCATGAAAGAAATTCGCTGGAGAAGTAAAGTTACAAACCGCCATATTTTCTTTACCGCAAAGTTGAAGAAAACGTTCGAGACGAGCACTTGAGTGTTCTGGGCCTTGCCCTTCGTATCCATGTGGGAGTAAAAGAACAATTCCACTTCCTCTTCTCCATTTTGATTCTGCAGAAGCAATAAATTGATCAATAATGACCTGAGCGCCATTTGCAAAATCACCAAACTGAGCTTCCCAGATCACAAGTGATTGAGGGTTATCTAGAGACCACCCATATTCAAAGCCTAAAACAGCTGTTTCTGAGAGATTACTGTTGTGAATGAGGAGCTTTTCTTGTTGGTCTGTAATATGGTTGAGTGGTGTCCATTTTTCACCTGTTTCCACGTTATTAAGAACAGCGTGTCGATGAGAGAATGTACCTCTTTCAACATCTTGCCCCGTCATTCGAATAGGTGTTCCTTCTAAAAGTAAACTACCGAATGCAAGTGCTTCAGCATTTCCCCAGTCGAGTCCTTTTTTTTCGTTAATCGCTTTTTTGCGATGCTCAAAAACTCGGTTGAGTTTAGGGTGAATTTGGAAGCCTTCTTTTATTGTATTTACTGAATCTGAAATTTTATGAACCATCGATTCAGAAATTTGAGTTCCATAATCTTTAAAAAGATCTTCTCCGGTGCCCGCTTTCATTCCACTCCATTTATTTTTATAAGCGGAGACAAAAGGCTTGGGTTTTTCTTCACGCGTTTTTTTCTGTGACTCTGTTAATTGATTAATTTTTTGATCAACTAAATTTTTTGATTCTTCTGGTGAGACCACATTAATTTGAGACAATCGTTCAGCATAAATCTCTCTTGGAGAAGCATGTTTTTTTATTTTTGAGTACAATAGAGGTTGTGTAAAACTGGGTTCATCACCCTCATTGTGACCATATTTTCGGTAACATTTGAGTTCAATAAAAACATCTTTTTTAAATTTCTGACGATATTCAGTTGCCAGCCGAGCAACATACCAGAGGGCTTCTGGGTCATCTCCATTGACATGAAAAATAGGAACCTGAAGCATTTTTGCCATATCTGTTGGATAAGGCGTAGAGCGCGCGTCTTCTGGATTTGTTGTAAATCCTACTTGATTGTCGATAATGATATGGATGGTTCCACCGGTCCAATAACCTTCGAGTTGTGAAAGATTGAGTGTTTCGTAAACAACTCCTTGTCCCGCAAAAGCAGCATCACCATGAATGAGAATGGGAATGACTTGAGTGGTGCCATCTTCTCCGAAATCACGCTGTTTAGACCGGGTAACCCCTTCAACCACGGGATTGACAAATTCAAGATGACTTGGATTAGACGCTAATGAAAGATGAACTTTTTTTCCGTTTCGGGTTTCTTGGTCAGAAGAGTATCCCATGTGGTACTTTACGTCACCTTCTCCCATTGAAGAGTCGTTTTCATAATTTTGTTCAAATTCTGTGAAAATATATTCAGCGTTTTTCCCATAAATATTATGTAAAACATTGAGTCTTCCACGGTGAGCCATTCCCATAACAAAAATTTCAGCTCCAAGATCTGAACCTGTTTCTACAATTCGATCGAGAGTAGGAATCAAAGATTCTCCACCTTCAATACTAAATCTTTTTTGAGCGACGTACCGTGTGTGCAAAAAACGTTCAAATGTTTCAGAGTCAGTGAGACGTTTTAAAATAAATTTTTTGCTCTCAGAGTCTGGCTCACGTTCCCGGAGATCTCTTTCTAGCTTTTCTTGAATCCACTCTCTTGATTCAGGATCTTGAATGTGTGTGAATTCAGCACCGATAGTCGAACAGTATGTTTGTTTGAGTTGATGAATGATTTTTGAAAGGTTGGCTGTACCTAATCCGATTAGATGTCCTGCATTAAATTCTTGTTCAAGATCTTGAGAAGAAAGTCCAAAGTATTCGAGATCTAAGAGGGGATGACTTTCAGGTGCCTGACTGAGTGGGTCTATATTTGCGATCACATGACCTCGAGATCGATATCCTGAAATGAGTTCACCGACTTTAGCCTCTTTTGCAAGATCAAAGGAACTTGATTCGTTTGAGTTCCATTCCTCAGAAAGTTCCATTCCATCAAAAAAAGACTTCCACGAAGGTTCAACAGAGAACGGGTCTTTTTGATATTGAGAATAAAGGTCTTCGATATATTCGGTATTAAGGCTTCTTAAATAGTTGAAGCGATACATTGAGTCTTCTTTCATGATAAGTCCTTACTCTTCTGTTTTACACCATTCTGTTCGGCATCGATACGGGACAATTCAAGTCATTTCGAAAAGATAGAGCAATAATTACCGCTGCGGTTATAGTTCTGAAAAGGGGAGTGGATCAATGATAAAATTTTCCTTAATTTCGACAAATAACACGACGCATTTTCTTTGTTGTGTTTTTTATTTTTAAAGAAATAAAAAATCAATTTTATTGATTAATTCACTTCATAGATTAACGCATTGAATTAATCGGTGACCTTTTGGAAGGTAAAAGTGACACTGGTGGTCATTCGAACTCTTTTTTGATGCTTCCAATCTAAATAACCCGCTGATTTTTTAGAATTCTGAAGTGGCATTTTCATTGCTTTTCATTGTTGAGATTCATCGATGCCCTGCTGGCAAAGAGAAATAGGAGATCACAATGGCGACAATAGAACTCATGGTAATGATTATGACACCTGCTGGAATTATTTTTGGAATACTGACTGCTTAGAAAGGAGACGATTCTCACCCCCTCAACAAGAGTGGAGGAGAGCGTCTGCTCTTCTCCCTTTTTTATTTTTGATTCGGCATTGGACTTGCGCAGTAGTTGAGTCGATGTCTTGGGTTCAAAAGATTATTCCCAAAGATTTTTCTTCGTTGACCATTTTCATTGGTTCGAATTACAAAACCGTTTCGAGTTCTTAAGTCTGTACGGTGGTAATTTGTTTCATAAATTGCACGAGGGTAAAATTTAATTTCAATAGGGATGGATCGAACTTGTTTGGCAATAACATCGATTTGTAAGTCTCTACTGATTCCTACAGTCATTTTCCATACTGGAAGGACTCCGAGTTCTGTTTTAACTCTGAGATAATTTAGAGATTCAATTCTCTTATTTGTTCCACGGTCGTATCGGTGTAGCCAATCTTTTGGGGGATAAATACATTCAGGTGCAAGACTAATTTCATTTCCGGTCAGTTGAAGGCCTTGTGAGCTATTATGTCGGAAGTAGGGTTTCCATTTAAGAATATCTAAAGGTTTGTCAGCTCGAGCAATTGCATCTTCAATTGCACTTAAATCTTCTATATGCGATTCCATCTCATTTTGTTTTTGTTCAAAAAGAGAAGTGAGAAGATTTTCATCAAATTCTGTCCTTTTTTTACAGTCTTCATGACCGGATCCGCCGATTGATGTAAAACAGATTGCATTGGCTACATATGAGACGGCATCAGCGTGTTCGAGTTCAATTGAGTAATTTCTAAAAAAAGAAGCGAGATCTTTTCCTGTTTTTCCATCAAAAATAATGCCTCGGGCTTTTCCTTCGGAATCAAATGCGACTCCGCCTTGTTGAGAAGATTGGTATCCACATGATGGAAGAATTCCAATAGGACTATGTGGAGTATTCATTTGTGGAAGAAGAGCTGTTGCTGTTTGAATATGGCAGTTTTCAGTTTTGATCTGAGCTTTTTGTTTAAAGGAGTGCACGCTGGTGACTGATAACGGAATGTCCTGGGGAAGTCCTTCAGACGACCATTGAAGGGGAGAGCGTTTTAAAGGGCGATCTAATTTAATAACGCCTAGAGAATGTCCTAAGAGTAAGGTGATTTTCTCACATCTTGCAGATTCTGAAGGTGATTTCATGGTCCGAGGGAAATCTAGAGAAATATTTTCACACAATGCACCCACGTCCTTACTTTCTTCAGGAAGACAAGAAAGATCGACTACAGCACGATCGGGAGAAAAAAGTGCAGCGGTACAATTTTGTTCACTCGAACGGAGGATACCAATACTTTCGGGACATGAGCTGGAATTTTCGCAAACCACTTCTTGTTCAGTAGAGTCACTCGAAATATCCTCAGATGGATTATCAGTCATTGGCGTGGGATCAATCGGTTTTGAATGAGGTTTTGCTGGAGATAAATCTTCCTTTTTTTCTGAGTCTTTTGAAATAAAGACGGAAGGATCAAACTTTTCTTTGGATTCAGTTTGAGGAATTTGAGGAGAAGGAGAATCAATGGGCTCGTTTGGGTTTTCAGAAGTTTTAAGGTTTGTGTCGGTATTTGGCTTTTGTGCAGCGAGAGGGGGAGGCGTCGGAGTTGTTGTTCGGTTTCTTTCAAGTTTATGTGTTCCACATGCATTCATTCCCAGAGAGAAGAGAAACAAAACAATGAGGAGGTGTCGCGTACCGGGCTTAGAGGTTTTCATGAGATAGAGCAAAAGCAAGCCAAGTGCCAACCTGATTAAAAAAGTATGATATTAATATATTGAAAATAAAGGACTTTATTGAATCTAATTTCATTCATTCTTTTTTGAGAAGGTATTTTTTTCATGTATGACATAAAAAGTCATGTATCGAGCATCGATTTTTTATTGAAATTAAGTCAATCCTTATTTCGGATATCCTTTCGCGTCAGCTTCTCGACATTTGCGAGATTCTTTTTCTCCAATCAAACTGAAGAGAATAGGTCAGGGAGGGGCATATGAAACTTAAAGTTCTATTCTTTATTTTCTTCTCAATATCCGCACACTCGGCGGTTGTTTCTTACGAGGAGCAGGGGGACTTACAAAAGACTCCCTTGGTGAATATCCAAACCAATCTTTTACATGATCTAGGAGGAAGCTTTAACCTTACGGCAGAATTTCCAGTTCATCCAAGAGTGAGTTTGGGTCCTTCTCTTTTTTCAGTCAATGCTCGGAAATTAAACCAATCTCGTCTCGGATTTTTTGGGAAAAATGAAAAACTTTTTGAACAAAATAACTATGAAGGAGTGGGGGTAGGTGTTCAATTGAATTACCATGTCAACCGAGACTTAACACAAGATAGTCTTTTTGTAGGAGTTGCACCCTACCTTGCTTCCATGGACTACTTTTCTGTAAGACAGGGACAAACTTTTAAAGCAACTCAAATGAGTTGGATGGTGAAGACATTAGTTGGTTATCGCTGGGTTGCTGCCTCTGGAATTAATTTTACTCTTGGGGGAAGTTTACTTTATAGCGGAGCATTAAGTTCAATGAATCTTAAAAGTCAGTCAGGTGAAGAAATACTCGCAGATTTTCCGGACTTCGGATTGATTCCTAGCATGGAAGTCACTTTGGGGTTTGCTCTTTAGTTTACATTCGAAATACTCCGAAATGTGTATCTTCAATAGGAGCGTTCATCGATGCTTGAATCGCTCTTGCAAGGGTTGATCGAGTTTCTGATGGAAGGATAATTCCGTCGTCCCAAAGTCGAGCGGTAGAGTAATACGGGTTTCCTTCTTTTTCATATGCATGCAAAATAGGATCTTTGATTTTTTGAATTTCTTCTTCTGTGAGAGATTTTCCTTTTTTTGCAAATTGTTCGACTTTGACTTGAGAAAGAACTTGAGCAGCTTGTTCACCACCCATCACAGAAATTCTTGTATTTGGCCACATCCATAAAAAACGTGGTTGATAAGCTCTTCCACACATTCCATAGTTTCCTGCCCCATAACTTCCCCCTACAACCACCGTAAATTTTGGTACTTTTGCACAGGAAACAGCAGTGACAAGTTTTGCCCCATCTTTTGCTATACCGCCAGATTCATATTTTTTTCCGACCATGAAACCCGTAATGTTTTGGAGAAAAATCAGTGGAATTTTTCTTTGACTACAAAGCTCTATGAAGTGAGCTCCTTTTAAGGCACTTTCACTAAAAAGAATCCCATTGTTAGCAACGATTCCCACAGGATGGCCCCAGATTTTTGCAAATCCACAGACCAAGGTTGTTCCATAGAGTGCTTTAAATTCATGAAACTCTGATCCATCTACAAGTCGAGCAATAATTTCTTTGATCTCAAAAGGTTTTTTCAGGTCAGTGGGTAAAACTCCTGTGATTTCTTCAATGGGATAAAGGGGGTCTTCAGGAGCGACTTGTTGATCAAGGGAGGGTTTAGGTAAATTCAAATTTTTTACAATGTCTCGGGTAATTTCTAAAGCATGCTCGTCATCGTCAGCAAGGTGATCGGTCACTCCAGAGGTTCGAGAGTGAACGTCTCCTCCACCGAGTTCTTCTGCGGTAACTTCTTCACCTGTGGCTGCTTTGACTAAAGGAGGACCTCCCAAAAAAATGGTTCCTTGATTTTTAACGATGACAGACTCATCAGACATTGCGGGGACGTAAGCTCCACCGGCAGTACATGAACCCATAACAACGGCAATTTGAGGAATTCCTTGAGAAGAAAGATTTGCTTGATTGTAAAAAATTCTCCCAAAGTGTTCTTTATCAGGAAAGACTTCACTTTGAAGTGGAAGGTAAGCTCCTCCTGAATCTACGAGGTAAATACAAGGGAGATGGTTTTCTAATGCGACCTCTTGAGCTCTGAGGTGTTTTTTTACGGTCATGGGAAAGTAGGTTCCGCCTTTGACGGTAGCATCATTTGCGACAATCATGACTTCACGATCATGAACAATCCCGATTCCGGTGACAATGCCTGCTCCAGGAGCGGAGCCTTCATAGAGGTCATTGGCCGCAAGGGGGGAGAGTTCTAGGAACGTTGTTCCTGGATCAATGAGTTTTTGAATTCGATCTCTGACAAAAAGCTTTCCTCGAGATTCATGACGAGATTTCGCCTCAGTTCCTCCTCCGAGATGAAGCTTTTCTAATCTATTTTTGAGATCGGTTGCCAGATCTTCATGAAATTGTTGGTTTTTTTTAAATTCGTCACTTGAGCTTTGTACATTTGAAGAAATAATCATTTCTCAGGTGTACTTCGCTCTGAGACAGCTTTCAAGATACAAAAAAAGCCCAATAACTTATCTGCGTTATTGGGCTTTTTCATTATTTTCAATTTTCTTGATTTTACTCTGCGGTTTTCCCTCGAACACAAATCATTGTTTGAGCTTCAGTTGCAGGAGACCACTGAGGAATCTCTACGTTCTGAGACGCTTGAGAAGTCTTCAAGATCGAGTTGAATTCAGAAGTCATTTTTTTATACGAGTTATGACTTTTGATCATCGCTGGAAACTTCTTTGAGGTTTGTTTTAAAACCGCATCAAGTTCTTCTAATTGTTGATTGAGGGTAGAGAGACTGTCTTCAGCTTCAGAAATCACACTGAGGTTTGCTACTGACATTCCTTCATAAGTTCCCTTTGGAACAACTCGGTCTGGAGTTTCAACAATGATTCTTCCGAATTTTGAGAAATTTGCATATTCATAAGAGTGAGTTTCTTTGTCGTTTTGGTATTCGTCATATCCTGCAAAGTTTGCGTTACTGAGTTCACAAGGAACATCCATTCGGAGTTCATTTTCAACCGTCATAATACATCGATGGATATGATCGACTTCTGCGATCTCTCCATCAAGAGTGGTAATTCCATCTTCTGTTCTTTGTAGACCTGGGTTAATCACCTGAACAACGATTCCATTGGGTTGAAAAGACTCATCTCCGAGTTTTCCAACGACATCAAATCCTTCTTCAAACGCACCTTTCTCTGGTTGAGCACAAGTAATGAGTGCTTGTGTTGGATCAATGAGTACACTGCTTGCGGGAACAGGAGTGATTTCATTTCTTTCTGGATTAATTCCAGCTTGCTTTGAGATCCGACCTTCTAGGGTATCATCGTATTCGTAATGATTTGCATCAAAACTATCGGATGAATTTGATACCGCTGAATTTTGATCAATTGAATTTCCTAAAGAAGAACCATCACTGTTAGTTCCGTTGTCGTTATTTCCAGTTTGGTTTTCGTTTATTTGGGAGGAATCGCTCGACGAGAGTGATGAATCTCCGTCCACCCCATTTTTTTGATCTTTATTTTTGTCATCACAAGGACATTTCTTTTTAGCTTTTTGTGCATAAACGACAGAAGCTTGTTGAGCTTGGGGGTCTTGTCCTTCGTTTTTATTGACATTGCCACCACTTCTTGCACAGCCTGTTGATAAGACCAGTGTAGTTAAAATGGTCATGATTAAGAGTTTATTTCTATTCGTTTTCATAATGAGCCTCTTGATAGGTTCAACGTGGGTTGATTGTTAAAAAGAAAGTTTTCTTTCATCGCGTTTAAATGGTTTTTAATTTCAATTCCTAAAGGAAGATTTGAGCATTCTCCTGATGTTGGACAATGAAAAGAGCATTCCATTTGAAGTTGATCTTTCACAAAAGATCTCCCGGAAGCCGCTGACTGAAAACTATAATAGGTTCCAGTAGTGTTTTCGTTTTCATATCCTTGATTCAAGTCAATGATAGCCGTTTTGAAACTTGAATTTTGTACCGTGTGAACTTCCAAACTTAAGTGTTGTTTTTCGTCTTCAGTATTGAGTACAGCACTATTCACAGTACAGAGACTGCTTCCTTCTCCGTAAGCGGTTCTCCATGAACAATCCCAAACTTGATCATCTGAGGTTCTAAGAATACTTAAAACAGGAAGTTCTTTTGCAGAAGGAGCTTCTTTGAAACAAACAATACCCGCTTGCGGTTCATTTTTGATTTCTTCCTTTTCTTCAGGACGAGGGGGAAGAGGAAGAGGCGCTTGGGCAACAGAAGGAGAGGGGGGTTGTGCCTCTTCTGTGTTGTTGGTTGCAGGCTTGTTCTTCGTTGGATCATCTTTTTTGACCTGAGAAGAACCTGCTCCTGAGCAACCAGCAAGCGATAAACAAATGAGAATCAAAGGGGTATTGAATTTCAACATAATAGGTTCCTATTGGGCCTCGCAAATCATTCCTTGTGGAGCGGCTTCATTTTCTAGCTTAAGAACAGCACCTAAGAACTCTTTTCCATCTAAAGAAAGAGGGTGAGTCAGGACAGAAATTCCAATTCCTGGTTCAAAGTCAAAGCTGCTGATGTCAGAATTTTTGATAGTAATTCCCTGTGGAGTTTGTTGACCTGCAGGAATTTCTTTGAATTGACATGCTTCCGATCTTTCTTGTCCTCCAACTTTAAGAGAACAATGAAAAGAATCCTCAGAGAGTTCAGTAATTGTTGCTGTAGCATCTGAGTTTAGAGTCAACATCATTTGAAGGGCTCTGATTTGCTCATCCATTTTTGCAGCTTCTTCAAATTCTTTTTCATTTGCGCTTCGACAAGTATAAAGAGGTATTCCATCAACCGCAGGAACCTCTTCAAGAGGAGTTTCTTCTGGTTGATTTGCCTCGATCGGAGCTACTTCTTCAGGAGTCTCAGCTGGTAGGCTGTCTGAATGATGAGGCTGGCCTTCAAGAAGTGGAGGATGTGTAGCTGTTTCATTTTCATTCATCTCTGAAGAAGGTTGAGCAGTCTCTTGTTTTGCAACAGGTGTGACTGATTCTGTATTTTGATCTTCGGTCACTCTTTCAGGAAGAGACTCATCGCAATCACAGTCTTCATCTTGAGCCAATTGAGTCTGCTCAGCTGCTTTTCTTTGAGCTTCTTCTTGGGCGGCCTTTTGAGCTGCTTTTTGTGCTTCTGCTTCTTTTTTCTCTGCTGCATGTCTTGATGAATCAATATTTGCGCATGCGGAAACAAGCGCTAAAACAGATAACAACACGAATGTTTTTTTCATTTGGTACATCCTCCGAAAGAGTCGTTAAAATTTTTATAATGCATTGCATTATTTAGTGTGAGTTATTTACCAATTCTTATCTTTGAAGTCAAGTATTCTTGTATTTTTATACACTAATAAAAACAATTACTTATAGAATAAATGAAAATTTTAGTTACTGGTCTGCAGTAATAAATAGGTTTGGACAACCCATGAGTTCATATCCATTTGCTGTTTTTAAAAGCGTTCCTACTTGATCAGAGATCAATGCAAGTTTCTCTTGGGCAGAAATGTCTCTAAAAGCTCTCATAAATTCTTCTCTAAAGACTCTTTTAAGCCATTCATTCATGACTCGATCAGGACTATATTTACGATGAGTGTGTTGAGCAGATTGAAGTGCTTCAATATCCATGAGAACAGCTTGAGACGCGATCATGAGGAGTCGAAATTTTATTTCGTTTTCATTTTTAACTTTATTACGTTCTGGAAATTCAAAAATAGATGCGTTTAAATCATCTAAGAATCCAGTCCATTTTGAGATCATTTGTTTGTGATTAAATTTTGCAAGTTTCGCAATTGCTGTTTGAATGGTTTTGGGCTGGGGATAGCCATGAAGTGCTGCAAGTCTTTGAGTTTCTAATAGAAGTTGTTCTGATAGATTCAAGAGTTTTTGATCTTGTCTCACTAGAATTTCTCCACCGTGTTCAAAGAATAATGAAAAAATTCGATCTGCAGATGCAATCATTCTTCTAAGCTCTTGATTAAAAACTTTGATGTAATCATCAAGGGTGGCTTTTGAAATCCTTTCATAAATTCGAGCAGAGTTATGTCTGAGGTTGAGATGGCGCTCGTTTAAAGATTTCTGAATTTCATTCTTTTTTTGAATGAGACTTTCAAGCTCTCTTAGATTTAACTGAGTCATTGTTAGAAGGATCTGAAGATAATCGAGTCTGTTTTTGGCGAACTCTTTATGTTCTGAGCGTACCGTTGAGTTAGCCAAAATCGATCCCATTCTTATAGCGCTCTGCCGTGCTTTTTGAATCCAAGCTTCAAGTTCTAATTGTGGAAGATAAGGAAAAACTGTGGGGGCATTAGTTCCTTTGGGAGCATCAATTACCTTTTGGATATCATTCAATTGTTTCTCTACTTGCTTGAATTTTGAAAGGGAATCATCAGCCCGTCCCTGAATTCCAATAAAGAAGACAATTACCCAAAGAATAAACAGAAAGCTTCGTCGAATAGAAGTTGAAGTAAAAAATTTCATAATGCGATGTATAACTAAAGCTGATTTTAACTGTCAAGCATATTCTTGTGTGGAATACGTCCTCTAAAAAGAACTTCATTTTACTTTAGTCCCATCCATAGGGTTTCGCAGGTCTTTTCCTCGCTAGATCGCTCTTTTTCTAAGGCTTTAATAAACTCAGAATTTGGGGATAGAACACCCACTTCACTTAAGGAAAATCCAATTCCTTGTTTCTTTGCTTCTTTTTGAAGAGCAAGCCAGAATTCTGAGGGAGAGTAAAAGATCGCCGATGCATGCATTTTTTTTCCCTCAGCGTAGGTCCCAGTTCCCATGAGTCGATCAGTTGGGATGATCTCCTTTTTAATTTCTGTACTTGATGGAACACGCTTTTCTTTTTTTATCCACGAAAGAACAAGCTCAATTGCATCTGATTGGAGTGCGGATTTAAATTCGGGAGTCATATTTGATCCGTTAATTTGAACTTCTGTTAAGGAAAATCCAATTCCTTGTTTTTTTGCTTCTTTTTGAAGAGCAAGCCAGAATTCTGAGGGAGAGTAAAAGATCGCCGATGCATGCATTTGTTTTCCCTCAGCGTAGTATCCAGTTCCCATGAGTCGATCAGTTGCGATGATCTCCTTTTTAATTTCTGTACTTAATGGAATACGCCCTTCTTTTTTTATCCACGAAAGAACAAGCTCAATTGCATCTGATTGGAGTGCGGATTTAAATTCAGGAGTCATATTTGATCCGCTGATTTGAACATCTGTTAAGGAAAATCTAATTCCTTGTTTTTTTGCTTCTTTTCGAATAGAAAGCCAGGCTTCTGATGCAGATTTAAAAATCGCTTTTTTATGATATTTCTTTCCAGCAGAATATTCAGAGTCACCAAATAGCTTACTTGTACGGAGACCCATTGATCTAAAATCAGAAGTTTTTGGGATTTGATGATTTTCTTTTATCCAGTGGATAATAAGAGCAACCGCTTCTCGTTGACTTTGATAACGCTTTTGTCTTTCTTCATGTGTCTTGTGGTCAGGGGTTATCTTTTTAGAAGAATTTAATAAATAAGTGAGGTGATTTCTTTTGATAAAATCTTCAAGTCCACTGACTGAAATTTTAAGGTCAGATGCGAATTCAGAAATAGATTTATTTCGATGAGTGAGTAAAAAAATAAGAACCGTATTTTTGACTAATTTTCCATTTAACTTTAGAGGTCCTAAAAGAGGATCTATGACTTCTTTTTCACCTCTATTTTGTATTTTTGTTAATCCAAGTGTGGAGAGTTTTGATGAAACCGATTGAGCAGTTCGATAGTCCTGATCATTTGGAGTGGTCGCTGCAAGTTCATTGAGTTGATCAGCAATTTCTTGGTGTGTTTTTCCTTGAAAGCGAAAAATGACAAGCAGCTGCTCCTCAAAATACGCTTTACCTTGATAAGATAAAATTCGATTCCATGAAATTCCACGGTTTTCTAAATGAAGATGATGCTTTATAAAAGATTTTGATTGGTTTTCAGGGGAGTGATCTAGATAAGGTTTCCATTCTTCGACCAATGAGATTCCAAGAATACCTAAATCTCTGTAGACTTCTGCTTCAGTTAAAGAAAGTTCACTTGCCATTTGGGGAACACTTAGGGTGAGTAAGTTATTTTTATAATAAGAATACCGTTTGGCAATCGGATGTTGAGATTTTAAAAATTCATTTCGATTGAGGGTGAGAAGCCGGTGTGCAACTTGATTTGAATTTCCGATTCCTGCAATGTCTCCATCAAAAACATCGATTCCGTAATAGATAAAAACATCAAAAGCCTCTAAAGGGGTTAATTTCCATTTTTGAGAAAAGAGATCTAAATCTCGAAACTCAGGTGCGAGCTCAAAAAGATTTAATACATCGTTTTCAAAATCCCGAAGTCCGTTTGGAATTTGAGAATCATATGGATCTGGATCAAATTGAGTTCGAACTTTTGCGATGGGATCTTGAGCTTCAGTCGTTAAAGAAGAATGAATGGCTTGAAGGTAAGTCTTTTTTAATCGGGGATCTAAAAAGTCAATCGGATTAACTGCTTGAGAAAGATTAATCCCTGCAAGAATAAGAGAAAAGTAGACTTTTAAAAACATGACTGTTTTTATCTGTTAAACATGTATGCGTCAAGTCAAAATAAAAGAAAGGAAGAACCCGTTGTACTTCAGACCTGAATCCGGGAATTAAGTATTTTAATTTATTGAAATCAATATGTTTTTATATTTCATTCGGGGTTTCAAGAAGTGGGATTCCTTGCTCTACAGATATTTTAAATAGAAGATCAAAATCAAAAATACCTGTTGTGTGATGATCGCTAAAATGAATGGCCAGCGCATATCGACCGATAGGGCGTATTGATGTCACTCGAATATCAGGAGAGATTGATTTTCGAGAAATTATTCTTTCTCCAGAATGTTCGTCGACACAAACTGCGCAAGGGCATTGAAATCTCATTTCAAAATAAGCAATTCGATAGGAATCACCGGTGTTCCACTTTAGGAAAGCAGAAATGGCGTCATGTGGTTTGATTTCAAGGAGTTCTGGCTTCATATTTTTTATCGTGTTTTGAGTCTTTTTAAGTTTCGGTAACGAATATAGGCAGGAAGTGCCAAAATTGCAGCTAAAAGGCAAGTAATTTCCCCGGCAACGGCTAAAACCCCAAAGCTTACAAAAGCTTGATTACTTGCCAAAATCAGAGATCCATATCCAACAATCGTGGTGAGGCTAGCAAGTCCAACTGCACCTCCAGTATCTCGAATTACATGTAGAATAGTTTTCTTTCTTTCTAAACGATATCTTTGAAAAATATTTACACCGTAATCCACTCCAATTCCAAAGGTGATGGGAAGTGCAATAAAATTTAAAAAATTAATTTTCCAATCAAAAAGAAGAATGAGACCAGCTAACCAGGAGACCCCTAATAAAAGAGCAAAAAGAATAAAAATAATTGTATTTAAATTTCTAAAAAGGAGAACCACTAAAAGACAAACAGCGAGAAAAGCAAAAAGGGTTGCTTTTGGACCATCTATTTGAATACTTTCTAGCATATCAGAAGTAATAGGAAGCTGACCTGCTACAGGTGATCCGGGACTCACTGAATCCGTAATTTCTCTTAAATCTGAAATGAAGTGATTTAGTTTTTTTGGACTCCAAAACGCACTTTTTAAGGGAGGTTCGACGAGAACGAGTTTTCCAATTGAACCATCTTTTTCCCTAAATTTTTGTCGAACAAGTGGAGGAAGGTCTTGTGGAGTGACACGGTGACGAGGAATGGATTCGATCAAAGCCTTCGCCTGTTTTCTTTGTTCCAGAGGAAGTTGTTCTATAATTGAATTTGGAAGTCTTTCTCTAATTTCTTTTGCAATTTTAAAATTTTCTTCTTGGTTTTTTGGAAGAAAATCAGCGAGGCTTCTGACTCCTGCAATCAGAGTTTCTTCTCCTTCTTTTTCTATTTTAGCTTCAATCTTTTCTCTGATCGTTGTTGCTTCTTCGGTCGTTTTTGTAAGAATTACCACCGGAGAAAGGTCTCGATCAAAAACTTGGTCTAGGTAACGAGTAAGATATCCAGATCCGGATTCCATACTTTTTTTATCTCGAAGTTTTGCAAGATTAGTCTCAAGGTATGGAGTTTTATTAGTGACTACAAGATACATTGATCCGGTGGTTAATAAAACAGCAGTAATCCAAATTCCTCGAGGCCAGTGACGAACGAGATAAATCATGGATTGTGTAAAAAAAGCCGGGATCTTATTTCTTTTTTTGATTTTAAGGAGTTTCCAGCGATGGAGGAGTGTGAGGTACGCGGGAAGAAGGGTAAAAGCACTAATCCAACAAAGAACCATTCCTGTGAGTCCGATCTTCCCAAACTGGTTAAATCCCCTAAAACTAGTGAGCATTAAAGAACCATAAGCGAGTCCTGCTGCGAGAGCTGCAGTCCAGGTCGCTGTCGTTGTTTTACTCATTGCCAGTTCAAGTGCTGTAATATGAGGTTGGTTTTGTTTTCTTTCCTCAATGTATCGAGCAAGGAGCATGATTCCAAAATTAATTCCGTTTCCAATCACAATCGCTCCTAAGAACGCTGTGTTTGCATTGAGATAGCCCACCATAAAATAGGCAAGTCCGAATGTCCAAAGAGTCCCAAAAAGGAGACTTCCTAACAGAGCAAAGGTTGCCCAAAAAGTACCAAAGTAAAGAAGCATGGCAAGGGTAGTAATGACAACAACAATCACGGTAGAGAGTTCAAGATCCGCAATGAGAGAGGCCTGTTCCTCAATTACATTTTGAACTCCTCCAGTGTACTTAATTTCAATATTTTTTGAGTATCGAGATGGATTAAGTTTTTTGATTGCTTTCAACACTTCTTTTTTAAGTGTCATCATTCCTTCAACACCTGAGTTTTTTCCAGGGAGGTTGATCAAAGCAACTCGTAAAGTTTCATCGTCGGTCGCATAGTAACCTTCAGGAAACTTTGAAAAACTGGAGGTTTTTAAGTCGTACTTTTTTTTCAATGCGAGAAGGTCCAAAGAGGGTTCAGAAAGCTCTCTTGAACTAAAGATATTTAAAGGATTGTATAATTCTTTTTCATAATTGATGCGATCGCGGATGTAATCTCGGATTTTTTTTAAATCTCGTGTATCCATGTAAATCGCTCTTCGATTTTCAAAATACTTTAATTCTCGATCAATTTTATATTCTATTCCAGCAATGATTTCAGGAGGAACTTTTTTTAACTCCCGAGCAAGATCATCAACGAACCTTTTTGAAGCTTTGGTGTCAGGAGAAAAAATAAGAACCGCGAGATTATCTGTTGAATTTAGTCTGTTTTTGATTTCGTCCAGATCAATAACGCTTCTAGCGGTTGTTGGGAGAAGCTCCTCGAGTTCTGTTCTCAAATTCTTATAAAGTTCAACAGTATAGAAACCAGAATAGACGGAGATCCCTAGTCCGATGAGTGAAATCAAAACAGCATATTTTTGGATGAGACGAGAGAATGTTTTCACAAGCTTCATGAATACCCCGAATTCAATCGAATGAGGAGTCCTTCGTTGTTGTTTTTTAAAGAAAATTGGTTTTTACTGGGCCGCATGACTTCATTTAATTGGATTCCACGTTCAATTCGTGGAATTGGAGATTTTTTCTTATTTTTAAAGGAGACCTTTCGAGCTTTAAAGAATCTTTGGGTTCGTCGTGGGCTTTTTTTAAAGTACTGTGAGTTTATTGGAGTCAGTTCTCTTGCCATTATTCTTTTTTCAGCCGTTTTTATGGGGGCGGTTTTAGGGTACCAGCTCTACGTTGGATTTCATGTTTTTGGAGCAGAAGCGTTACTAGGAGCAAGTGTCGGAGTTGCCCTCTTTCGTGATCTTGCTCCTGTGTTTGCTGCAATCATGGTCACAGGGAGAGCAGGAGCTGCAATGGCTGCTGAGTTGGCGACGATGCGGATTACAGAGCAAATTGACGCACTTGAGGTCATGGCCATTGACCCCTACGCTTATTTAGTCTCTCCTCGCGTTTCAGCGGGTTTTTTGATGATGCCTTTGCTTTCTGTTGTTTTTGCTGTCATTGCTTCTTTGTCTTCGGCGTTTATCGCTTGTGGAGTAATGGGGTTGAGTTATGCAACTTTTTGGGATCAGTTTGCAAAGTATGTGGATTCTATGGATCTCATTCATTGTACGACCAAGGGAGCTGTTTTTGGTTTTTTAATTGCATCGATTGGTTGTTATTACGGGTTTAGGGCTAAGGGAGGAGCAAGTGCCGTGGGGCATGCCACACGAGCAACGGTGGTTGCAACGTGTCTAGCGATCTTGCTGAGTGACTATATTGTGACTTCTCTTTTACCATTCGGTTTTGATTATTTGATTTTGGAATAAAAAAAGAAAGTAGTGTGAGTTATGTCAGAAAATAAAGAACAATCCATGAACAAGCTTCGTCTCAAAGTTGGAATTTTTGCGATTGTTAGCTTTGTACTCATTGGAGTGGTTTCTGTTTTTGTCAATGATCAACCTTACTGGTGGAGGGCATGTCATCTTGTTTATGTAAAAGTAGATGATGCAACAGGGTTAAAATATAAATCACCAGTGCGCTCACTCGGAATTGATATTGGGTACTTAAAATCAGTAGAGCTGTTTCAAACGAATGTTCGCTTAGGGATTTGTATTACCGCTCCTGTAGAGGTTCTCCCTTCAACTCGAGCATATATTCGAGGAGAAGGATTTTTAGGAGATAAATTTGTTGAACTCAAGCCCGTCGAATCACTGATTGATGAAAATGGGGATGACCGAAAACCTTCTCAAATTCCTGTGAGTTTCTTTCGAGGGGTTCATCCTTTTAAGTTTCTCTCGTTCATCAATGTGATCAGTCGCTCATTGGCAGCTCCTCAAAATGGAAATGAAATTCCTGTCGGAAGTGAAGCGAAAGATATGCAGGAAGTAATGAATCGCGTAAGTGACATGGTCGAAGAGATGACTAAGGTCACAAAAAATCTGTCTGATGTTTTAGATCCAGAGGAAATCAAAGATACCATTCAGAGTTTAAATCAAGCGTTAAAAAATGTTTCAAAAACACTTTCCCCGAAAGGATCATTGACGGGTACCGCTCAAAGAACGCTTGCTAAACTCGAAGATGCCATTGAGCAACTTCGTGATCAGATGACAAGAATTAATCAAGGCAAGGGGTCTGTTGGAAAATTACTAAATGATCCAAAATATGCAGACTTAATGGAAGAAACTTTAAAAAATGTGAATGCATTTCTAGGGAAAGCAGCAGGTGTTCGAATCGTAGTTCAGATGAGTGTTGATCAAATTCCTGCTTACAATGGAACACGAGGTAACTTTTTAGTTCAAATATGGCCAAGAAAAAATCGATATTATCTTATTGGTGCAGGGGTTGACCCTGTTGGGCTTTTTACTCAAACAGAAACTACAACAACGGTTTCGGGACAAAGTCCAGTCACTGTAAGTACTGTTCAATTAGAAAAAAGGGGTTTGGTCATTACCGCTCTTTTGGGAGTTGTTCTTTGGGATCGATTAGACTTGGGAGCTGGACTTCTTTACGGAGATGGGGCCATCCATGTAGGCGCAAACCTCGGACCTTCAGATAATGTAGAAATGTTTCAGTTACAATCTCAGCTTTATTACCGGGCTCCAGGAACTTTGAGTCCAGATCCTTTACTGCACACTCGTTTTCGGGTGATTGCACAACCCTTTCCGGTAGTCTACTTTTCAGCGGGGATCGAGTCTTACCGTAAAATCAATGGGAAGTTCCCTTGGTTGATGGGGGGTGGCGTTCGATTTGATGACGAAGATATTAAGACACTCTTTTCTTTTTTATAAAAGTTCTGACTGTTCGTGAGAAGGTATTCCTAATAGGTAAAGAATTGATTTCAAGTTTTTTTGATTGTAGGAGAGGTCTGCTTGTTGAGAGACGACTGGTTTTGCATTAAACGCTATTCCTAGTCCTGCTTTTTCTAACATTTGTAAGTCATTTGCACCGTCTCCAATTGCAATGACTTGGTTGAGATGAATGTTTTCTTGTTGAGCAATCACTTCAAGAAGATCAGATTTTCTCTGAGCATTTACAATCGGAGGAATTACGTTTCCGGTGCATATTCCATTGATCATTTCTAATTGGTTTGCGTATGCGTAATCAATCCCTAATTTTTCTTTAAATTGGTCCGCAACGATAGAGAAACCCCCACTGATCAGAGCAATTTTGTACCCTAGTTTTTTTAAAACTCGGATTAAATCTTCTGCTCCAGAAGTGAGTTTGAGTTTTTGAAACACTTCATGTGTATCTGATTCTTTCATTCCTTTGAGTTTGGAAACTCTAAGTTTCAAGCTTTCATCAAAATCCATTGCACCATTCATTGCTTTTTCAGTGACTGAAGCAACCTCATCATAGACTCCAAGGTGTTTAGCCATTTCGTCGATGACTTCATTTTGAATGAGAGTGGAGTCCATATCCATAACGACTAGTCTTTTGGCCCTTCTAAAAAGGCCTTCCGTTTGAAGTGCAATATCGACCTTTTGAATTCTTGCAATTTCAAGGAGTTTTTTTCTTAAGTCAGATTGATTGATTGGTGTTTCTGATGACAACAGCATTTGTACGCAGCCGAAGTCTGATTGGCTGAGTCTTTCAATCGTATCAATATTTGTGGTTGTCTGAGCTAAGACTTCAGTGACTTCATGGAGAGCTGAAGCAGAGATATCGTCACCGATCAGCGTAATCGCATAACGAGTTTTTGGGGCATTTTTTGTTTCTTGAGATTGAATGAGTTTAAAATCCATTTTTAATCCCATTTCAGTCGATTTAAATAAGAGTTCTTTTAAAGTGTTATGTCCACCTTCCTTTGATTCAAAAAGGATTGAAAGGGAAAGAAGGCCGTGAATCACAGACTGTCCAATATCTAAGATTTTTGCCTGAGAATCAGAGAGAACTTTGGTTAGGGCAGAGGTAATTCCCGGAGAATCGGGACCAGAAACAGTAATGAGAATTGCAGGAGAGTGTGACATCCTTTCAATCTAGCAGGAAATGACGCGGTTCTGAAGAAGAGAAATAATAAGATTGAAATAAACTTTTTTAATCAATCAATGGGGGAAAAGAAGCGACCAGAGAAAAGCTTCTTTTCCCCCATTGATATGAAAGCACAGACTTAGTCTACGGTCGTAAAAGCACTGGTGCAGTCTGATTGACTGCTAGGAGCAGTCGCTGCGAATCGAACATAGTCGATTTCAGCCCTGACTTGAGCACTTCCGCTAATGTATGAGTGAGTGATGAGCCCCACTCGTGCAGTTGATCCAATTGAAGAATGATTGAAGTACATTGTGTTAGTGCCTGACTCTGAAATCTCGGCGAGCGCACCGCCTGATCCTGTTCGTGTCGTTGTTCCACTGATGTACTGTTCCTGAATCCACTGACTTCCAGATTCGTCATAATAGTAAAAATAAAAATTACTTCCTACTCGACAGACCAAGAGATGTTCTGTTTGAGATGCTTGTGGATTGAGGTAAAGAGTTGAGCGAGAAGATCCACCTGAAACAAAGGTTTTCTTGATTTCACGTTGAGAGCTCCCATTATTTCTTCCGTAATTATACATCACCCAATTTTCATTATTTGAATGGCTTCCTGAGGGATCTCGGATTACAAATCCAGCTGCTTTAAAGTCACCGGAAGAAGGGAAAATTGCAAAATTATCAGCTTGCATGACTTTGAATTTTGCAGCGACAGCAAAGTTTCCCGTTACATTTTTATAGATATGAGCACTATAGTTGTCTTCATACCAAGCACCGTTGCTTACGTTTGCTGCAACAATCGTCATTTTTCCGGAAACAGTTTGACCAATATCAGCACTAACGATTCGATTTCCAGAAGGATCATAGTAAGTCCAATCACTGGGATCGCCCCCTAATATATTTACTGAACCAGTAAATTCATCTGAGGCTTCACTAAAAGAGCTGAGGCTTGAACTCGAGCTACCTGATCCAACACCTGAAATGTTTGATCCACACGACACAATAGAAAGTGCCACTGCCAACGTTCCGTAAATCGAATATTTATTCATGTCATCCTCCCGATAGGATTACTTTTATTTTCACATATTAAAAAATAAAAAAAAATGTGTCTTAGGTGACCTTCAGAAATAGGAAAACTTTTAAATTAAGGGATTTACATTGAAAGGTAGTTTTTAACTAAAAAATATTTTTTATTCTTTAGTTAAAATAAATGAAATTTTTTTGTTTTTTACAATTTAATAAACAAGAAATGTTAATTTAGGTCAAAAAAGTAACGATGGTAGCCGATATGAGCATAGGAGTAAGACATATGCATATCTCTAGGCTTTGGATTTTTTATTCTCTTTTTTTGGCTTTTATGATTGGAGTTTCAGTAGGTGAAGCGGTTGCTAAAAAAGAGACGAAAGGACGAACTCCTGCTTCTGTATTTACTTCAGATTCCATGAAAATTGATTTGAACCATCCTTCTTGGTATCGAGATTACCGTACTTCTGAGAAAGTATCTTCCCAGTGGGGCTTGTTACCGAAAGATAAACGAACGCGATTTCTCATTCCTAAAGAGAAATCTCAACTCGATTCAGATGTGCCGTTGCCACCGGCTTTAAAAAATAACTACTATTATTAAAAGTTAGACTTGTTTAATTTTTCTGTGAGAGAGCGCCGGAAGTTTTTTTCGTGTTGTTTTCATTTCTTTTAAATTGAGATCAGCAATGATTACCCCAGGACCTTTGGGGCGTTCCGCAATAATTTCTCCCCAAGGGTTAATGATTCGAGTATATCCATAGGTACTTCTTCCCGGGTAATGGTCTCCATATTGAGCACTACATACGACATAGCATTGATTCTCAATAGCGCGGGCTCGAGTCAGGACATCCCAATGGGCTTTTCCGGTAGGTACTGTAAAAGCAACTGGGATAAACAGTATTTCAGCCCCTTTGTTTGCTAATTTTCGATAAAGCTCTGGGAATCGAATATCGTAGCATATCGATAACCCCAAGTTTCCAAGAGGAGTATCCACACTTACGATTTTATTGCCTGGGTCATAGGTTTGGTCTTCAGAATAAGTACGATCTCCTTCAATTTGAGCTGAAAAAAGATGAATTTTGTCGTAACGAGCAACAATTTCTCCGTCTGGAGAAATGACAAGGCTTGTGTTCGTTATTTTTTTATTTTTTTTTCGAATGGGGAAGCTTCCACTATGAATCCAAACGTCCTGCTCAACAGCCCATTCACATAAGGATTCTGCTGTCATTCCATTGAGATCTTCAGCGCCTTCGATGGTGTCTTTTGAGTTTGCTGCCATGAGAGAAAAGTTTTCAGGGAAGCATACAAGGTTTGCTCCTTTAGAAACAGCTTCATCGAGTCTTTTCTTTGCTTCGATTAAGTTTTTGAATTTGTCAGGTGTTGAGGTCATTTGAATAGCAGCGACGCGGGTTAATTGGGTTTTCACATGAGTGTCCTTTTCTAGGGGTAACCACTCCATTGTGAAGGGAAACTCCTTGTCTCTAGGTTAACAATCTCATTTTTATTTCGCAGTAGGAAGTTACAGACTTTATAAAGTTCATTAGGATAGGGGAAGTGTGGATATTTTATTAATTATTTCAATGAGTTGAAGTTATTTTTTTCAGTTTAGATTTTAAAAAGTCACTTATTTTAAAGATCTGAAGAAAAATCGTATTATCTAACTAAAAGCGTTGCGTTAATTTATAAACTGGTTTAAAACAGTCCGGTATAGAAATTGAGGACTTTAAATGAAATACCCCTTAGCGGCCCTTTTGTTTTTTTCGGGCCAATTTGTTTATGCAGGCTTTTGTACAGATCTTTTTGGACGGATGGTTCAGAGTACTTCTGCGCAAGTTGAAGAAGTAAGCGTAAAAATTGAGAATATTATGAAAAATTTTGGGCAACGCTTAGATGTTCCTGTTGCTCGTTTAACGACTGAAGATCGATTGCATTATATGCATCGAACGAAACACTGGTTGATTCATCTCAATAATTATCCTAAAGCAATGAGAAGAATTTTTTATTCAAAATTAGTAGAACGTCTAAGAGGTGAATCAGTTCCTGTAAAAGGAATTGTGAGTGATACGATTGAAATCGAAATCAATACAAAGACGTCAATTGCTGAATTACAAGATCAAATTGTAGACAAACTTTATGAATTAACTCCAACAGAAAAAAAGAAAGATGTTCAAGATCGTTTTTTTATGGAGATGAGTTTAATAAATCCGTCAGACTCTCAGAAGGCATTTGATCGGTTTGCAGCACAGATTCGTGTTTTGATGGATGTAAATCATTGGAATCGAGAAAATAGAATTGCAGTGATTATTCGAGACTCTTCTTTACGTCTAGGGAAAGAGCAACTTCGTGATCGAGCCTTATTTTTAGAGAAATGGATTCATTCACATGGGCTGATGTGGACCTCTCCTGATCTTCCTTCGGAAGAACGAAAATTAGATAAACCAGGTGTTTCAATTTTTGGATTACAGTTATTTTGGATTTCTGATCGACATCCGATTCATGAATCCTTTGAAGATGCAATTCGAGAAAAAGATAAAACTTATTCACGATTAAATCCGATGGTTGGTTCCTCAACCGTTCGTTGGTATGGGTTTTTAGGAGTTTAAATGAAGTATTTAAGTATTTTTTTATGTTTTATTTCTGTCGTGAGTTATGCAAATGAACGTGAAAAAAAAGTATTGGACTATGTTGGGCGAACAACAATGGTTCCAATTTCAATGCTATCGAATGAATTCGTAGTAAAATTTTCAGAAAATCCACCAAGGTCTATAGATGAATTAAAATCATTTTCTTCGGTTTTTATCGCTTTTATTAGTATTCATGTAATGGATTTAATGAAAAATACGATTCAATCGCCGTCTGGGGTTTTAGAAAAATATATGAGCTCCTTTAGTTCAGAAGACTTCGGTCATGACAGCAAGGTGACAGAAGCTGTTGTTCGGCTTTTTCTTGAAGAAAATTTTTTCGAGTGGGGCCTGTTTGAGGCGATTTGGATTTCTTCTGCGATTTTTGATGTTAACTCTACACAGACAAAATTGAGTAACGGTAAACTAAATAAAAGCAAAATTTTTCAGGAAGAACTACTTAAACAATTAGATCAACTGTACCGAAAATCTGAAAATGTTTCTTTTTTTCAAATGAGAATACAGGCCTGGAAATCATTGCTGTTTTCTGAACACGCTCACTTAAGAACAAGGGCTGTTTATCTGCTTCAAGGGATTGGGGTAAGAAATCGTGAAATAGAAAATGCTTATCTTCATGCTCTTGAATTTCAAAAAGGAAAAAATGATGAAGATGAAATGGAAGACCTGCTTTCTCAGGATCGTATCCTGTTGAGTTCAGGATGGTTTAGAACTTCTGTTTATGAAGGTTATTTGGAAAATAAAATTCGGTATCAGTTTGTTAAAAAATTAATGACTCATTTTTTAAAATCTAAAGCCCAAATTCGAGATGAATATGGTCATCATCAGATGCTTTATGAATCAATGTCTAGAAAAGAAGCGCTACTTCTTAAGCAGGTCGTTTTAAAGTCTTCTGATTTTGAAATTACGCAGATTTATATTGGCTATTTAGAGGATTTAATTGACCGACATCCAGTCTATCGGCCTGATTATATTCGTTTTTTAGATGAAAATTTTGATAAACTCGTTCTTCAAGCAGGACACACTGCTTTACAGAAGGCTATTTTAGCTCATCAGTTCAAACGAATTGGAGTAAAAAAGGGATCTCAATGGCTTGCTGAGCGAATTAATCAAACATCGGGCTGTCCAATGATCTTTTTAGGGTCTTGATCTCTTTGTTTTGCCTGGTTCTTCATTGAAACCTTTACCGATATGAAATAAACCGGTACTTATGAAAACACTACCGACGCAACCTTATAAGGGGACCCGGGATTTTTATCCGGAAGATTATCGTATTCAAAAATGGATGTTTGATCAGATGCGTGAAGCAGTGCTTCGGTTTGGATATGAAGAGTATGAAGGTCCTATGCTCGAGTCTTTTGAGACGTATGCAGCAAAGACTGGAGAGGAAATAGTAAAAAATCAGCTCTATTGGTTTGAAGATCGAGGGAAAAGAAAGGTTGCGATGCGACCTGAGATGACGCCCACTTTAGCCCGGATGGTTGCCGGTCGTTTTTTAGAGCTTCCTCAACCCATTCGATATTTTAGTATTCCTAATCTTTGGCGTTATGAAAAACCTCAGCGAGGGAGACTCAGAGAGCACTGGCAGTTGAATGTCGATGTTCTTGGAGGAGATCCTTTACTGGCAGATGCAGAAATTTTAGAGGTTGCTTTTCAAATATTAAAACAATTTAACGGAGAGTCATCAGCCCAAATTCATTTGAATCATAGAGGTCTTATGGATTTCTTTTTTGAAAATAAATTGGGACTGACTCATGAAAGTGCACTTGAAGTAACTAAAGCGATCGATGCACGAGCGAAAATCGGGGAAGAAAAGTTTAAGGCATGGATTTTAAAATCAGGTGTTCCTGAGATAAAAATGAACGAGCTTCTTGATTTCTTTAAAAGTGATTTTAATCATGTCGTTCAAAACTATTCTTGCCCTGCAGTGGATCATTTAAAGCGTTTGTTTTCTCTTTTGGATAAAAAGGGAATGCAAGGGCAGTATGTCTTTGATCCTACGATTATGAGAGGTGCAGATTATTACACGGGAACTGTATTTGAAATCTACGATCTTTCTCCAGAGAATAATAGAGCGATGTTTGGTGGAGGACGTTATGACAATCTCATTGGACTTTTCGGGAAAAATCAACTTTCTGGTATTGGGTTTGGAATGGGAGATGTGACATTGAGGAATTTTTTAGAAACTCATCAGTTACTTCCAAAAATGAAGTCACCTTATGACATTTTTATTACCCTCCCTTCGGAAACTTATCAGGATCAACATGAACTGTTTGCTCGGCAACTGAGAAAAGAAGGGTTGAATGTTCTGACACCTCTTTCAGTAGGTTCTTTTAAGCAGCAGTTGAAATTAGCATCGAAATGGAAAGTTCCTATTGTGCTCCTTTTTGGAGAGTCTGAGTTTGAAAAAAATCAGGTCATTTTAAAAAATATGGAAAAAGGTGATCAACAAACAGTTGATTTTAGTAGTGTAACTGGAACTGTAAAACAGTGGAGGACTCATGAAAAAAATGAATATGAAAAAACTAGACTCTGAATCAATCCTTCCCACTCGAGCTCATCCTGAAGATGCAGGGTTAGATCTTTATAATTTGGAGTCTTTTGTCCTTGAACCAGGACAAGGCCATATGGCTCGCACAGGGATTGCGATGGCAATTCCTCAAGGGTATGTTGGATTGGTTGCAGATCGATCCTCTCTCGGAAAAAAAGGGTTAAAAACCTTGGGTGGAGTTATTGATGCAGGTTATCGAGGAGAAGTGAAGGTTTTGATTAGAAATCTTTCTCTTGAAACTCTTCAGTTAGAAGCGGGAGACCGAATCGCTCAGTTGTTAATTCTTCCTGTACAAACCCCTGAAGTAGTCGAAGTAGAAGACCTCGATGAGACCGTTCGTGGAATGGGTGGTTTTGGAAGTACGGGAAATTAAAAAGTCTCATTCATCATTTTTTTAAAAGAACTTGGAAAAAACTGAGCAGCAAGTTCAATGTGTTCGACTTCTTCTTTTGCTATTTTTCCAAAGAGTTCAGAACTAATAGGGTCAATTTCAGCCATGAGTTTCTGAAACCTTTCTCCTGCTTGTCGTCCTCTTTCCTCCGCCGCAGCCATATAAAGAGCAAATGACTCCGCGTCTTTTGCAGTGGTGAGAGATTTCCAGAGACGGTCAGAAACTGCGCGTTCTTCTATTTTTTGTCCAAGATCTTCCATTCGAGAGAGAAGTTGATTGAGGTGTTTGTTTTCTGCTCTCGCTAATCCTTGCCAAGCATTTTTGAGTTGAAAAGGTGCATCTTAGAATGTGTGCGCAGCCCATAAAAAAGCATCTCTTGCTTGAATTTCAGCGAATGCGGCGGATCTGAGTCGGTCCCCAATTCCTTCAACCGTTTCAATATCTCTGGTTTTTGGAGGATTTTTTTCTTTAATTCTAAAAATTCCCCAATCTCCAAGCTCTGTATTCATAATCCACCTAGCTTTAAGATTCGATCAAATTCGACTTTTTTTAAAGGCATAACTGAAAGGCGAGAGTGAGTCACTAGCGGGATTTGGGAGAGTTTTTCATCTTGTTTAATTTGTTGGAGTTCAACTTGTTTTTTCAGAGCACATAGAGGTTTGATATCCACCTTCACCCAATCTCCTTTTCTACTCGGATCAGGATCAGGGTATGCTTCTTTGAGTACTTCTGCTGTACCGACAACCGCTTTTTGTTGAACACTATGATAAATGAGAACGGAATCGCCCTTTTGACACTCTTTAAGGTAATTACGAGCTTGATAGTTTCTTACCCCATCCCATGATGTTTTTTTTTCTCGGACAAGATCATCAAAACTATAGGTGCTGGGTTCTGTTTTCATTAACCAGTATTTTTTAGCCATGGAGGAGGCATAACCTGGAAAACTTCAGTATTCAAGTTTGTCTCGCTATCAAAGCTAGTTTTTGCTCTGAACCGCGGAAACTCCTGCTGGAGTTCTCTCAACTTCCTCTTGAAAATACTCAGAAAAGCTTCCCGATTGAACGACACTCTGTAGAGGCGTTATCGATGGATGAGATTGAGCTTCAGAGTAAGCTAAGTTTTTTCCAGGAAGGACTGTCTTAGCGATGGCAACGACAAACAGTGCGGTACAGATACATAGAGTCCACGCAATCTGTGGAAAATCTTCTGCATCGTCCTTATCGTCGGTGATTTTGTACTTACGGGTTCTAGGCGAGTGTGGGCGTAGAGAACTCATGTTCCGCATCCTTATTGTTAAAAATTAAGAAAAAATGACCCTAGTGTGCGTACGTCCTGCAAAGGAGTCTTTTGTTATTTTTCTAATATATCGTGATTGAATTCCTTTGAAAATGTGTCAAATAGGACAATAAACATTTTTTTTGCGATCTTTCTCGATCCAAGATAGCGTGACCATATGGGCGTTCATAACCATAATCATTCAGTGAAAAAAGAACAAAAAAAGGTCGTTTTTTTAGCTTTGGCGGTTACTTTTTTTTTCATGTTCTTTGAAATTGCTGTAGGTTACTTTTCAGGGAGTTTGGCTCTTTTATCTGATGCACTTCATATGTTTACAGATTCTGCTGCTCTTTTTGTGAGTTTAGCGGTGCTTTTAGTTAGTGAAAGAATCAAAAATATTCAATTTATTGAAAATTTAGGCGCTGCTTTGAATTCATCTCTCGTTCTTTTTTTATCAGTTTTTTTATTTTTTGAAGCTTTGGAGAGATTTTATGAACCTACCAGTGTGGAAGGAATGTGGGTTGTTATTACTGGCATTCTCGGTTTTTTTGTGAACTTTTTTGTCATGAAAATTCTTCATTCCCAATCGAAGTCCAGTGAGCATTTAAAAGCAGCCTATCTTCATGTTCTTGGAGACTTATTTGGAAGTCTCGCGGCGATTGTTGCTGGTGGCATTATCGAGTTTGGTGGTCCTCTTTGGATTGACCCTTTAATGACTTTTTTGATTTCTTTTTTAGTTTTTGTGGCCGGTCTGAGAATTTTGAAAGTTTCAGTTCTCGGTTTATTAAAAGCGATATAGTTTAACCTATTGTAATTAAAAGTAAAAAATCAATTTGAAATGACTTGTTCTCATGAGAAACCTTTGATATTAAATGCTTCTTTGATTGCACCCGTAGCTCAATTGGATAGAGCACTTGGCTTCGAACCAAGGGGTTGGAGGTTCGAGTCCTTCCGGGTGCGCCATTGTTTTTCTTACCCACCTTAAAGCGGCATGAACCATAATAGATTGATATTTTTCTAAAGTTTAAATTAAAATTTAGATCTAAATGACTAAAAAGTGGAAATATTTAAAAACAAGAGAAAAGGTGCGCGTCAAAGTTGATGAGGATGACTACGAACGACTTCTGATGCATACCTGGAAAATTATCACATCCAGTAGTGGAAAGAGGTCAGTGGTTACAAGTATCCGTTTTGGGGATAAAGTGAAACTTGTAACTTTAGGTAAGTTTTTACTTGATCCACCTGAAGGAAAACAAGTTTATCCACGAAGGTTTAATGATGCTTTAGATTATCGTCGTGAAAATTTAATTGTTTGTACGATGCAAGAGAGACAAACAATGATTCCTAAATTAAAAAAAAGAGGAACCTCAATTTATCGTGGAGTATCTTATATCTCTTCAAAAGACTCTTGGAGATCAAGGATTGAGTTTGACGGAAAAAGAATTTATTTAGGGGATTTTAAGAGTGAAGAAGCTGCAGCTCTTGCTTATAATGAAGCTTCTTTAAAATATTTTGGAAATCAAGGGTATCAAAATCGGATTCGAGAAAAAAATCTTCGAAAAAGATCAAAAAAGAAAAAAAAATAGGTCTATTTTTCTCATATAGAGTAAGAATAATTCGTTTTAAATATTTTTTTTGAAATATTTTACATGTGTCAAAAAAGACAATCATCTTTATTTCGAAATGTAGCTTTTATTGAAGGTCTGATTTGATTTTTTAACCCTTTTTATGAAAAAATAGAGTCATATCAAATAGAAACTCTCGTGGTAGAACGTTCAGTGGTTGTTAGAGTTTCATAATCAATTGGATTGTAGAACAGAATGAAAACTCAAGATTTCATTTCTTTTTTATGGAAGAAAAATGAAAGTCCACATTTTCTTTTTTTAAAAGAAACTTTGTTTCTTCTGATTCCGTTTGTCTTTTTTCTAAAAAGTAATTTGCTTTATGGAGCTTGTGGAGCGATCGATCGTACATGGGATGCTGGAGCAGGAAATGTTCGTTGGGATTCTAGGAATAATTGGAGTTCAAATAACGAACCAGATACTTCTTCAGAGAATGCAATTATTGTGGGTGAATCCCATTTTACTCGTATGAATCGAGATCGAACTATTGGGTGTCTAGAAATCCAATCAGGAAGGCTTGATTCAGCCTCAAATAGTCGAACGATTACGATTACCGGAGATTACTTTAGAAATCTAACTCAAGGTTCATTAACCATTGGATCCGGAGATAATCACACTTTTGATATGGCTGGAACTGCCGATCAAACTTTTGAAAATTATGATCCCATTCAAAATTTAACAATCAGTAATCTATCAAGTACCGTGACTCTTCCTTACCCTTTTCATGTGATGGGGAATCTCTCTCTTACTGGAACGAGTACTGTTGTTAAAGTTAACGCAGATTTGTATCTAGAAAATTCAAGTTCTCCACTGACCATTCCTTCCGGCGTTACTCTTGAAGTCAACAATGGAGCAACATTAGTTGCTTCTGGTGGAATTGTAGTCAATGGAATATTGAAATTGTCTGCAGGCTCAGTTATTAAAATAGGAAATTCTCAAATTTTAGATGTAAATCCAGGAGCAATTATCCAACTCAATGGTTCTTCTGGAAACGTAGTCACTTTAGATTCCACAGGCACAGGTGAATCATTCTCCTTTCCGATGGATGGACAAATGAGTGCGACCTATTTCAAGATATCTCGAATGGATTCTAGTGGACTCAATGCTACCAGTGGAACGATTCAATCTTTAGAGAATGGTGAGTTTCATAACATTCCTGCGAATGGTTATGCATTATCGGTAGGGGCGTCGGCGTCTCTTCCTTCTACAATGGACTCAGTTGGTTTCTTTAATGATGATGCACAATCTAATGCAAGAAACTTTAATGTGAATGCTTCTTATTCAGAAAATTCAGTCTCTCTTGACTTATGGAGTGGAGACATTGGAGGCTCAAGTTTTGAGACAGATCCGACAGGTGTGATTGACTGGGGAGGAGAAAGTGGTACAAAGCTGATCCTTCAAGACTATACGGCTTCTGGAAGTCCACTCTCATCGATTAATCAATCTGTTTCGTATGAATATTTTGGAACTTTTGCATTTTCTCTTTCTGGCAATGATATCGCTACTGATATCACTTCTGTTAAACTGACAATGACAGGAACAGCGACAGCATCAGATTTGGAACCGATTCAAATTTTTCGTGATGCGGGAGCAGGGACCAACTGCGTGTATGATCCTGGGACAGATATACAAGTAGGTTCCGATTTGATTCTCACAGGATCACCTCCCTCTGTGACTGTGAATTTTTCTTCAGGAGATCTTAGTCCAAATGATACATCGATTCGTTGTTTTCATTATGTCACTGGAACCTCAGCGACTGCTTCAGATGGAAGTACAATTAAGTTTTCAATTTCAGCAACTTCTGATGTGATCAATTCTCAAGGTTATGATTTCTCTGAATCTTCAGGACCTCCAGTGAGTGGAGGAACTTCTACCATTCTTGGAGCTTCAGTCAGTGAATGGAGAGGTCGAAATAGTACTAGCTGGGATTCAAATAGAAATTGGTTTGGACCCGAACCAAATTCAACTACGGATTGTGATGTCGGCTCAGGAGATCGAAGGGCTGTTTTAGATAAAAACCCCGGAAGTTGTGAGTCTGCAACTCTTTTATCTGGTGGTGAAATTGATTGGAATAGCTCAAGTAATGTTCTTCGAGTTTATGGAAACCTTGATGTTCAATCAAGTTATACATTTTCAAATGCCACTTCAGGTGAAATTGCCATGTTTGGAACTAATAACCAAAGTATGGTGGTTTCAACTCCGTTTCCAGGGAATTTCAGAATAAATAATACGGGCGGATTAAATAATAATATTGTCACTGTAACTGGTAATTCTACGATCAATGGAAATTTAATCATTCAAGAAGGAGTTTTAAAAATTAACGATGGAACGATTCTCACTGTTTTAGGGAATATCACAGTTGAGTCTGGCGGAACTTTAGATATTGAACCAGGAGGAATTTTAAAGCTTGGAAACGCGAGAACACTTACGGTTGATTTAGGAGGTGTTCTTTCCATGGTGGGAACTTCTTCGAAAACGTCTTCAATGACTTCTGATTCAAATAGCTCAGGTTATCGAGTGATTGTGAATGGTGAAATTCAAGCGCAGTATTATACTTTTGATCATTTAGGATACTCTGGTGGATTAGTTGGGGTTCAAATAAGTTCGGGAGCGAGTATTCATTCAACTTATCACCTCCAAAATGGTAGCTTCAGTTACCCTCTGTTAAATGGTGTCACTCTTCTTGATTTAGATGTCGCTATTCCTCCTGGGAACGGCTCTGAGACCTTAGATCAAATGACATTTAATTCGAGCGGTGCCCCCGTTACATTATCAATGATTACTAATATTGATACGACAAGCATCGGCAGTTCAAGTACCCTTACTTTGAATTCTTATACAGGAGATCTTGCTGATGCTTCCTTCGATAACGATGGATCCTATGGACTTGCATGGACCGGGGCAACGAATACGATCGATGTTACTCAAGAAGCCATTGGTCCAAGTACAGTCGATGCTGGATCAACATATACGATGGGACGTTATGGCTTTATTCAAACTCAAGCTGGAGCTTCTTTTTCTGATGCAGATGTGACTCAAATGAAGCTTTACCTTGCAGGTACAGCAAGTTCGAGTGATATCAGTGCGGTTAGACTTTATGCAGATTCTGACTGTGATAGTGCTTCCGGAGTATTGATTGGTTCGGGGGTATTTTCTGGGAGTCCTGCCAGTTTAACTTTTAATTTCAATCCAGGGGATTTCACTATTGAAGCTGATGCAGCTAGCCCCTCTGTAACCTGTATGTATGTTCAATATGATATTGCCCTGGGAGCTGTGGGAGGAGCAACTGCCGGTGTGGAATTACGTTCCTCTGTAGACGTAAGTACGGACGTTGGATACTTGGTATCTGGAAGTACCTCTATTCCACTGAGTTTGGGAAATAATGCAGTGATTGGAGCCTCATCAACAACTCTTTGGACAGGGGTAGTGAATACGGACTGGACTAACTCATCCAATTGGTCTGCAGGAGTTCCTGATTCGAATAAGTCTTGTGAAATTAATAATGTAGTGAATGATCCTCAAATTAACTCTGGTGTCACTGCCATTTGTAATCATATGACCATCGGTAACGGTGTATTGACCTTGCAATCTGGAACATCGATCTTAGAAATTTATGGGAATCTTGAAAACACGGGTTCCATTCAGCAAAATGGTGGAACGATTCGAATGAGAGACTCAGGGTCTTCCATCGCTCAAACTCTTGAAACGGTATCTCCTATAGAAATAGATACCAGCTTGAAAACTGGGGGAGGTACCTTGTCGATGGCAGGTTCCACATCCACACTCAACCAGTTTGTTCTGGGTGGAGCGACCTCATTTGAGTTTATTGTGCCAAGTAATCATACGCTCATTTTAAATCAAGGAGCTGTTCTTTCAGGAGGAACGTTTACTTTAAATCAAGCGGCTACGATTGAAATTCCAGATGCTCAGGGAATTACAGTCAATGGCGGAGTTTTTCAAGTTTTAGGAATTAATGATATTTATGGAGGAAGTGGCCAAAACTTAGGAACCAAAGGTCGTATTACTCATAGTGGTTCTGGACGTTGGTTTTTCTCAGCAACAGCAGGAACTGTGAGTTTAACGGGGTTTTTGTTTGAGTATTTAAATTCAGACGGTCTAAATCTCTCTGGAACAGCCAACTTGTCTGCTTTAGATGGAGGACAGTTTTCCTATTTAGATCCAACCTCAGAAACTCGTGCGATTCAATTAAATACCAGTGCATCTATTTCAGAAACAACTCCTTCAAATATTGGTTGGAACTGGGGAGCATCAAATACAACTTGTTCTGCTCCGTGTACTCCGTCTTCTTCTTCGAGTTACTATTTGGTTTATGCGCCTAACTGTGGAGGACAAACACTTACTTTTAGCGGTTGGTTTGGGAGCTTTACCACAGGATCTGCTGGTGGAGATGAAGTAATTACGGAAAGTAAGATTTATGATCTCGATGATTCGGGTCCTAATTGCCAAGTCTCAATTAGTGCAGCAAATTCTCCAGTGTCGCTTTCTTATCTCAGTGCAATTGCTTACCAGAGTGCAGTATCTGTTGAGTGGAGGACCACTCTTGAAACAGATCATATCGGTTTTAATGTTTATCGAAGTACTCAGCCTCATTCAGGCTTTGTTCAAGTCAATAGTCATATGATTCGAAATTTTCAGAATTCAGGAAATGGATCTGGTTACTATCAATTTTTAGATAATTATGTAGAAAATAGCACATTGTACTATTATTACATTGAAGATATTGCTCTTACTGGCGCAACTGCTTTTCATGGTCCGATGCAAGCAAAACCTTTGGCGAGCTTAGAATCAGCTCCGAGTCCTGGATCTGACTCTAATACCGGGAGTACAGACGAAGAAAATCATCCCGTACCATCTATTGGAGAAATTGAAAACTCAGGCAAAGTAGATTTAGGAAGTGGTGTTTATCTTCTTTCCCAAACTCAAGATTCTTTTAGAATTGAGATTCTTCCGTTAGCCACTCAGTTTATAAATTCTGAATGGAACGGATCTTACCAAGAGGTCAGTATTCCTGGGTACGCTAAGATGACAGATTCCGGATATCCGGAATTATTGGAACGTTCAGTATTAGTTGAGGTGGGAAAATCATTCTCATCAATCTACCCGGAGGTGGTTGTTGAATCTTTTTCTTCTTTGGGAAATCATTTAATCGTTCCTGCTCCTTCTTGGATTCCAAATGAGTCTGGTGTTTTAGTTCCTCATTATGAAGTTAATTCAAGTGCGTATAGCGAAGGAAATTTCGATCCAGATCATTCATTTTATGTACATCCAGAAGTAAAAGAAATTGGCGGAAAATACTATGTTCAAATAGATATTTTTCCATTGCGTTTTAAAGCTTTGACAGGGGATTTAGACCATTTAGATCGTTTGGTTTTGGATGTGGGACTTGATGGCGTGGCTTGGAGTCAGCCTGAGGCAGCGTCTTTAGGTGTCTCTCCGTCTGTTATCAACGGGAATTTAAGGATTACTTTTTCTGAAACAGGAGTTTATGAGATTACATTTGATGAATTGATTGAGCTTGGATTAAATGGACCATTTGAGGGAGTGAATATAGATGAATTAAGACTCTATTTCTGGGGTGAGGAAGTTCCGTTGCAAGTCTTTTCTTCAGATTCTGTTTTTAGTTCAGGTGATCGACTTCGTTTTTTTACTCATTATTATCCTACAGCTGATTCAAGTACGAATGAGATTGTACTCAGTCCAGATGCTATTTATGGAGAAACGACAGCTTCTTTGAGAATGGAAGAGTTTTCCGGAGACCCGGCGGGATTACCGGTGAGTGATGAATATGGAACTTATGCTAAAAAAGAGATAGAAAAGAACCTCATTGAAGTTTTTGATGAAAATATGGGAGGAGACGAGGATCATTATTATTGGACTCAGCTTTTTCTTCCTCAAGGAGTAGGCGCACCTTATCCATCTTATTCTTATTTAGATATTCCAGTTGATTTACCTACCTTACTTCCACAGGCTCCTTATGATGTCAGTGTAAAGGTTCACTTAAAAGGAAAAGGGGTATTGGCTCAAAACCCTAAACATCAAGTAGGGATTGCTGTAAATCAACTTGATTCCATTATTGGTACTAGAGTTTTTCAGTCACAAAGTCCGGATATTGTTGAATTTAAAGTGCCTTCTAGCGTTTTTATTTCTGGAAACAATACGATTCGTCTACAAGTATTGGCTGGTGAAGTACCCAGTGGGGATTATGATTTAGTTTATATCAATAAAGTTGAGATTCATTATTCTTCGAGTAGAGAAGCCATTCATGGAATTTCACAAGTTTTCAATTATAGAAACTCTGTCCAGCTCAGGGTGACTAATTTCGATAGTCCTTCTATTTCTGTCTATGATGTTTCAAGTAAAACAGCTTTTCTTAATCATTTAGATATTCAGTTAAGTTCTGATGAAGAGACATATGAGGTTCGTTTTGCAGCGATACCAGATATGAATTTTGATTATGCTTATCGATTTTATATTGTTGAAGATTCAGCGGTTTTAAAACCTAAAGCTATGAAAATTGCAAATAGGGAAGGTCCAATTCTTCATCAGTCTGGTCATGAAGTTGATTTTTTAATTATTGGAAAAAGTGATCTGTTAAATGAAGTGCAACCTTTAGTTGATATTCGTGAAAATGAAGGGTTAAGAGTGATGACAGCAGACCTTAATCAAGTTTATGCTGAATATTCTGATGGTATGGTTTCATCTCATGCAATGCATGAATTTTTAAATGACACCAGGTTAACTTGGGCTATTCCTCCCAAGTATGTTTTAATTTTAGGTGACGCTACTTCTGATCCACTCAATTTTTTAGGAAATGGAGTGGGAGGTCGAATGCCAATGGCATTACGTACCGGGATTTATGGTGACTTTGGCTCCGATCACTGGCTGGGTACGAATAGTGATGATGATATAACTCCATTTGTTTCAATTGGAAGAATTCCAACAAATGATCCTCAGGTTTTAAAAAAATATATTGATAAAGTGATTGCTTATGAAAGAGGAGAGAGGTCTCCTCAGAGTGTGAATGCCAAACATTTGTTTTTTATATCAGATGAAGATCAAATGGGTGAAGGATTTGAGAGACAAAATGAACGGTTAGCAGAGGGACTTCTTTCGTTTCAATCTCATTTTAATATTGATCAAATAAAGAGATCTTTATCTGGTTCTCACTCTGAAGCTAAATCAATGATTCGATCTTCATTTGAAAATGAACCTGTCGTCATTAACTATCTTGGTCATGGTGCTGAGAATGCGTGGGCTGATATACAGGTTTTTGAAAACTCAGATGTTTCAGCTTTAACTCATGAAGGACTTCCTTTGGTTGTCGCACTTAATTGTTTAAACTCCCACTTTTATTATCCAGATGAATCAAGGAAGAGTCTTGGTGAATCATTGATTTTTCATCAACAAGGCGGAGCAATTGCTTTTTGGGGATCAACAGCTTACACTTCTCCAGTTTCTCAGGCTGCATTAGCACAGGCTTTTTATAATCGATTAGGTGAAGAAACTGCACAAACTTATCATTCTGTAAGAATTGGGGATCTAACTTTATTTGCGAAGTCTTCTCTTTCGCATATTGCTAGTCATCAAGATGCAATTGAAAGCTGGACTCTTTTGGGTGATCCAACGCTTCGAATTCCAGAAAATGCATTTGCAGAACCTAAAAGTGTTTCACAATCCGATGAAGATCATTCCTCTGGAGGACTTGCTGGATGTGGAAGTATTCAGATAAATGGAGGCGGAAGTTCTGGGGGAGGAATGGAACTCTTTACTTTATCTGCTTTTTTACTTTTTGCTTGGGCCTATATGAGAAAAAGACGCTATCTAGGGTTTGATTTTTAAAGATGAGATATTTTTCCTTGTAGAAACAAAATTTTCTCTGATTTTCTGTAGAAAAAATTTAAGAATATAAAAATAAAAATATTCCAAATAACTAATATAGCAATGCTTTGTTTAGGTATAAATTCATAATTTTGATTAGTCCAAGAGAAGCGAAATAAACTGACAATATGAGTTAAAGGCAAAATAAAAGCTATTTTTTGAATCCAAATAGGTAAAACTTTTATTGGGATAAAACTCCCCGTAAATAAAGTCATTCCGATTGTATGAAACACACTTAAGATATTAAATCTTTTAAATGTTAATATTGATAAAGAGGAAATTAAGTTTAATTGAAATGTTAATGTAAATAGTAAAAAGAAAGAAAGAGTAATAAAAAATATGTCCATTGTTGATTCATAAAAGTAGACATATTTTAAAAAGATAATAACAACGAATAATTTTATTATTTCTTTTAATGTTTGATCAATTCCAGCAGCAAAAAGGATCCGATAAAGCGAGTAAGGGCTTAAAAGAAAGTGAATAAATGAACCTTCTATTTGCCAGTTTCTAATTTGAGATGCACTTGCATGAGAGACTGTTTGATAAAAGTGAACCAGAATCATTCCCATAAAAGCAAAGGGAAAATATTTTCCCTCTATGGTAGTTATGGAATCTATTGAATTAGATAAAAAGAAAAAGAAAAGAATAAGAGATCCAAATTGTATGAGTGGCATTACCCATTGAAATGGATATTTGAAAAAAAGATGAGTTTTTAACTGTAAAATGCTTTTTTCAATCATTGCCGTAATCTTTTTAACGAAAAATTTAAATCATATTTTTGATGTGTAGAATAAATGAAAAGCATCTTTTTTGTATCAGTCCAATGAGTGATAAAGTCTTTAATTTTTTTTTGAAAAACTTTGTCTAAATGAACAAAGGGTTCATCCCAGAGTAAGATAGGTGGTTCAGTGAGTAAAGTGAGTAAAAGGTTTAGGCGTTGTTTAAAACCAGATGAAAGAGTTTGAATTTCTTGATCCAAAGAAGGGATTTCAAAAAAATCGATTAACTCCTTTTTTAGTGTATTGTTTATTTTTTTTTGTTTTAGACTCATGTATAAATTAATTTGATTTTTAACGCTGATTTTTTGAAAAAAATGAGTATGAGATGATGAACAAAACGAAAGAATTTTTTGCACATTTTCCCGTTTCAGTTTTTTGTTCTTTAATAAAATTTCACCTGAATGTGGCCACTGAATTCCATTTAAAAGTAAGAAGAATGTTGTTTTACCCGATCCATTTGGCCCCATCACTTCAATCTGTTCTCCTGGATAAAATTGATCTGTAAAAGGTCCCCAATGAAAGAGAGGGAAATGAATTTCAGCTTTTTTTAGTTCTATGGATGGTTCATTGGAATTTGGATAATTCATTCACTTATTATAGACTCTTTTTATGAAAAACCCCAAGGTAAGAACTGATTTGCGATGTCGAAAGTACGGAGATTCCTGGATGGCTTTTTATTATCGACGAGGAAAAAATCAAGAAATAAGACGAGAATTAACAATCTTAGAACTCAACGAATTAGGGTACTTTATTTTAAATCTTTGTCAGGGGCAGATGTCTAAAAATCATATTATCGATGCGGTGTGTGAATCTTATGAAGGAGACCGGAAAGAAGTAGAGGTAGACACTTTGAGTTTTCTTTCTGAGCTTGATTATTTAGGAATTCTTGGTTCGTTCGATGATGAACCTAAAATAAATGAAACCAGATCAAAAGATGGGCCTTGGGCTAAATTACATGAAGAGGCTTGGAGTCAATATTTTCCATTGTTTTGTACTATCGAGACCACACTTCTTTGTAATTTAAAATGTGTTCATTGTTATAATTTTGATCGATCAGAGAGTCCTAAAAAAGAACTTTATCAAACACTTTCTTGGGATGTCCTCGAGCCTCTTCTTTATGATTTATATACTGCTGGCACTCTACAAGTTTCTTTTAGTGGAGGAGAGGCTTTATTGTATCCAGACCTTGAGCGAGCTATTCGTATAACTACAGACCTGGGAATGTTCGCACGAGTAAAGTCTAATGGTGTTTTGTTGAATGAGAATAAAATCGATCAGTTGATTCGTGCGGGAGCTGTCGGAGTTGATATTAGTCTTTACGGGAGTTCATCAAAAAATCATGATTCATTTACGAGAAAAACTGGATCCTTTGAGGCCAGTTGGAATAATGTTCTTCTTTGTAAAGAGATGGGATTAGAGCCAGAAGTCAGTGTAATGGTCACTCGTCACAATGCCTATGAAATAGATGAAATGCTAGATCTTTTTAAAAAGAATAATATTTCGTGTCAAGTTTCAATGGATATGACTGGAAGATATGACGGAACAGACTCTTCTCTTGATGATAGAGTTACCTCAGAGCAATTTAAGAGACTTTTAAGAGGGCCACACCGAGGGTTATTTGATGTAAGAAGAGAAGTTCATGAAGTTCAATGTGCTTGTGCTAGAACAAACTGTGGTATTTCAGCGAATGGAGATGTTTATCCATGTATTGGTGCTCCTATTCCTGCAGGAAATTTAAAAGAAAATTCATTTTTAGATATTTGGAATCATTCACCTGTATTGAAAAATATTAGAGCACTTAAATATCAAGATTTTAGTAGTTGTTTTGGCTGTAAAGACGCAGAATTTTGTGAGCGAAGTTCGGGCTCTGTATATGTTAATACTGGAGACTATACTGGAGCTGATCCTAATCTATGCAAAGAGGCTCGTATGAGGCACGATTATTCAAGGGGTTTTGATTAAACTCAGTTCCTTCAAAATACGAATAAACTCTTCATAGTCTTTTTCAGCGGTTTCAGGTGAAATTTCAAATTTTTTAATTAGTAGAGAAATAATGTGATCGCGATCATTTTTCTCCGAAAGTTCTTTCCAGATCAAAGAGCCTGATTCGTTGAGTTCATGGATCTCACCTGTAAAAGGCTGTATAACAATTTGATGTTGATCTACGACTCTCGTCACTAGTCCTTCTCGTATCATTAGAAAATTATGATACACTTTTTCAATGAGCGCAAGATTAGAGCTTTTTAGAGAGCAAAGTTGGTTTTTTGAAGGAATGATGGCTGAAATAGAGGCACGTGGAAATTTAATCGGGTTAAGTATTCAAGGAATTCCTATTCAAGTTTCTTCTTCTCATGCAAAAATACTGAGTTGGATAGAAGAGTACTTTAGTGATTTCAAAACCTCATCTCTCTTTGGAACTAAAATACATTTTGATTGGCAAGAGAATCATCCATATCTGCAAGGAGAGGGGAGTGATGAGTTTCATGAATTTGATGATCGACATATAGAGTTTGGTCTACATAGAGACTTTTTTGCAAAAAAATTGAAAACAGGAGATTGGAAAGTTCTTTTAGGAAAAGAGTGGGAAGACGGGATTCATAATTTTCATCGGTTTTTATTTTCAGAGCTTTTATTAGATGTAGACTCTCTTTTGATTCATGCTTCAGGTGGGTTTTATATGGATAGTGGTTTTGTTTTTTTAGGTCCAAGTGGAGCTGGAAAAAGCACAACGATTTCAAATCTTGTAGAGAGTGAACCTAAGGTAACCTCCTTGGGAGATGATGTTCTTATTATTGAAAAAAATAATTCCTGGGATCAAGTTTTTGTAAATTCAGCTCCATTTGGAAGTGGGGAAACGAAAGAACCACCCGTTTCAGAACAGATACCTCTCAAAGGGATTTATCGTTTAAAGCAATCAGATACGAATCGTAGTTTTTCTATTGAACCTGCTCGACAATGTGTAGAATTAATAGGAAGTGCAATGGGGAGAGCTCATCGCCAAACTAGGAATAGGCAACTTCATCTAGCGAGTTCAATTCTGGAAAATCTTTGGAGAAAGAACGTAAATTTAAAGGAATTAGAATTAACTTGTTCGGCTGACTTTTGGCCAGTTGTGATGGAGGATATTTTATGAGTAATGAAAAAGATAAAAAAGAAAATAAAAAGAAAAAATATGAACCACCTCAAGTGAGAACTCAAAAACTTACTGCTATTGCGTCTCTTTGTAATGGAATTGGTGGAGGAGGAAGAAAGTCTTCTGTTCTGCCTCCAGCAAGTTGTAGTAATAACAAAATTAACTCTTAGATATGAAAATTCCAATCCAAGGCAAAAGCATGTGGCCTTTTTTGAGAGATGGGGATTGGGTAGATGTAAGTTTGTTTTCAGAAAAAAAAGAGAAAACAAAAGTAGGAAATGTGTACCTCTTTATGGATTCAGAAAAAGAATGGATCGTTCATAGAAAGATCGATTCTTCTTCTTTTTCTGGTGATTGGTCTTGTTGTGTTGAGAAAAAAAATGAAGTTGAAGTTTTTGGAGAGATTTCTTCTTTTTATTTAAATGATAAAAAGAAGAAAATAAAAAATGGAAAACTGGATTATTTGATGACTTTTTTTTCAAAGAAAATTACAAAAAAAGGTAATTCTGTTTTTTTTTCAAGAGGAATGATCTTTATTTTAGGGAGTATTAAAAGATTTCTATGAAGGATGTAGAGTCTTTAATGTTCGAGTCTTTATTTAGTGAGAACTATTTCTCTGATTTAGATTTTTTTCAAAATAATAAAAAACAGTTGAATTATTACTTAAAAATACATCAAGTAGAGTATCTGTGGTCAACTCTTTCTTATACGGTTGATGAAGAATTTGAATCTATTCGTAGTCTTTCCCGGATGAAATGGGCAAAACAAACTGCTCTTAAGTTGGTGGTCGAAGAACTTTTTTTGATATCTGAAATTGATTTCGAGTGGATTAAAGGAATTCAGTTAGCCGAGGAAGTTTATCCGGACCCATTAATTCGTCCGATGGGTGATTTAGATTTATTAGTATCAAAAAAACATTGGTTCAAAGCGATTGACGTTCTTGTAAGGACAGGGTTTTCAAGGTCAGAAACTCAATGGAAAAATAGATTGAGATTAGAGTTGAGTCATCCTCACTGGGGACTAATCGATCTACATGGCGAGCTTTATCCTGGTCATAGAGGGTCTTTTCGAATGAATTATCCAATCAGTGGTTTAGAAGATCGTTTGCTTTATCTTTTTATTCATTCATGTCATCAGCATGCACTTGAAAAAGTAATTTGGATTAATGACTTTTATTATTTCTTATTAAAATATCAAAACCAGATTGATTTCGATAAATTTTTTTTAAAAGTAAAAGAAAATAAATTAATTTCTTCTGTTTATTTTGTACTTTCGATTTTGAAGGAGCAAAAGGGCTTTATTCCTTCTGAAGAGTTTGAGAATAAAATCGATAAAGAAGTTTCTTTTTTTAAAAGAAACTTGTTGAATTTTTTTAAGAAAGATTTTTTTTGGATGAATTCAAAATTTTCAGGAAAAATAAAAAGATTTTTTGTTCGAGTTATTTTACGAGATTCAATATATGATTTTTTCAGTTACTTAATTAATAGAGAGAAGATTAAATTTCTTTCATTTTTTTATCGCGTACCTTGATTGAATCCAGCCAATCCCTTTTTTTGATAAACCTAAAGAGGTTCTGTATTCGTAAGAGACTTTATAATAAAGTTCTAATTTTTTATTTGAAGCATCTAAGTACGTATCTAAAAGTATGATCTTTGATCTTCGATGAGGCCATGCATTGCAAGATTCAGGGTTTTTTAGACAGTTTTGATAAAGTTCTTTTTTTGGTGCTTGAGTAAGTGGAATAACTTCTTTTTCTTTTGGGATAATTATTTTTAATTCAATTTCTTTTGAGTCATTTAAGATTTCGAAATTTGAATTATTGATTAATATAAAAAAATTACGTTGAGATGATTTTTTTTGTACTGTAATTTTTTTCCATAAATTTTTACTCTTTTTTAATTGAGTAATATTTTCGTTAAAAATTTTTTCGTTGTCTCGAGATGCGATGATCTGATTTTTTTTAAAAATATATGAGGTTTTTTTTGTTTTATTTGAAGATGAAAACAAATGGGAGTCTACATTGGCTTTCATAAAGTAAGAGATCGAATGATCTTGTGAAAAACCAGATAATGTATAAAAAGTCCCTAAAGCGAGAATAAAGATCTTTGAGTCAATCATATTGCTTCTCCTTTGATCTCCTAATGAATCAACTTCTTGATATTATTATAGACGCTAAGAGTCGATCTTCTAAGAGGGGAAAGGAGTCAAAAAATAGGCGTTACCAGCGGATTCCACCACGTACAAAGCCAAGAGGCCCCACTCTTGATTGAACAAATGTATTACCACCAATGGGAGTGTAAAAAACACCTGTATCCAGAAGAAGTTGTATTTCATCAATATGGTAAGCAAATTCTACAAATCCTCGAAAGGCAAAATAGTCATTTGAATTTGCATTAATAGTCGTATTGAAGATCGTTGCATAACCTAATGCAACTCCCGGTCTTACCGTAAGCGGAAAGCCGTCAATCATAAATGGTACGGACAATCCGAGAGAAAAATCAGTGAGCGAGTTGTTACCGAAACCAATGGGGATTGTCTGAAGACCTACGATCGCGCTTCCATCAAGATAAGGAAGAAGTTCATAGTCAAAAAAGATCTCTCCAGAAAAAGAAGGGGTTAATCGAGTGTTGATTTGGTTTCCGGTAGTAATGTTTCCACCAAAGTGAGCACCAATTTTTGCCCCGAGATGCCAGTCTTTTTTTTGTTCTTTGGCAAAAATCTCAACCGTCCAAAAGAAACCGACCAAAAGGATAAGTGCCATCAGCATTGATAAAGACCGTTGAAAACGAACGATAAAATTTTCCATGGACTGGATATAACATCATTGATGTAAAGCGTCAAAAATAATAACTCTATAATTACATGTATTTATAAAAGATAAAGAGGTGAATTTCAGACTAAAAGAGAGAACACTCTTAAAAACTTATAAACATCCATAGAATTTTTGAACAAAGTTCATTAGTCTCGGAAGTTGCTTATAACGATTGAGGAGTGATTATGCGATTAAAACAAATGAGTTTAGTGTCTTTGGTGTTTATTTTAACGGGATGTGGTGTTCAGTCGATCCCTAAGGCGAAAAATTCTGTTGAAGCTTCATTAGCTGAAGTGACGAACCAGTATAAACGAAGAGCAGATTTGATTCCAAACTTGGTAAAAACGGTTAAAGGTTATGCAAGTCATGAAAAGCAAACACTAGAGGCCGTAGTCAATGCGCGAGCAAAGGCAACTCAGGTGAAGGTTGATCCATCCAAGCTTTCGGCGACTCAGATTCAAAAATTTCAAGCCTCTCAAGGTGAACTCTCGCAGGCTCTAGGACGTCTCATGGTGGTGGCTGAGAGGTATCCTAACTTAAAAGCAGATCAAAACTTTAGAGATTTACAAGCACAGCTCGAAGGAACAGAAAATCGAATTACAGTGGCTCGAAATCGCTATATTGAAACTATTAAAAGATTTAACGATCTTGTTGGTGTTTTTCCCACCAATCTTACGAATTCAATATTTTTTCACTATGAAAAAATGCCTCAGTGGAGTGTCTCAGAAGGTGAAGCTGAAGCGATAAAAAAAGCTCCTGAGGTGGATTTTGAATAAAGGTTTTATGATCTTTTTTTTATTCATGTTCAGCCTGGGGAGTTATGCTCAGGTTGAAATTCCATCATTAACTAGTCCGGTTATTGATCAGGCAGGAATGTTGACCTCAGAGTTTTCACAAAGACTACGTGGAATCCTTTATCAGCTTAAGAATGAAAAAGGGACTCAAGTTGTAGTGTTAACGATCCCCTCCCTCGACGGTGAGAGTATTGAAGGGTTTTCTATTCGAGTCGTTGATCAGTGGAAGTTGGGTTCTGAAAAAAAGGATGATGGGGTTTTGTTACTCATTTCTCGAGGAGACCGGAAGCTTAGAATTGAAGTTGGACAGGGGTTAGAAGGGATTTTAACGGATCTAAAATCGAAACGAATTATTGATTACGATATTACTCCTTTTTTTAAAGCAGGCGATATTGAAGGCGGTGTTTTAAATGGTGTTTTGAGTATTATCAAAACAGTTCAACCCGACTACCATCCGGGGATTCGAGCTCCTCAACCGAGAAAAAGAAGGAGTCGAGGAGGAATCTTTTCTCACCTCTTCGTTCTTATTCTTATCTTTTTTCTCTTATTCACTCGTTTAGGAAGAACGATTCTCTATATGAGAGGAGGCTCTCATCGAGGTCGTTTTGGCGGCGGAGGTGGATTTGGAGGAGGTTTTGGTGGAGGCGGATTTGGCGGCGGAGGCGGAGGCTTCAGCGGCGGTGGGGCTTCAGGAGGTTGGTGATGAAATCTTATCCTTGGTTAAATTCTTATTTAAGAGACTCTGACTTAACGCGTATCAGGGACGCTGTAAAAAAAGCTGAACGAGGGACCTCTGCAGAGCTTGTTCCAATGATTGTGCGGCGTTCTTCAACGGTAGGACATGTCTTTCCTCTGATTTTTTTATTTCTGCTATCTCTCTATCTTTACGTTCATCAAGAGTGTGTTGATATGTTGGAATGGAATGTTTGGATTCTTGATAGTATTGCTTTGGTGATGGTTGGAGTGTTTGCTTTTGGATTAAGTAGACTTCACTGGTTTCAGCGGTTTCTCGTCACACCAGGAGACCAAGAGAGTCAGGTAGAGCAGCGGGCATTGAGTGAATTTTTAAAAACTCAGACAAATCATACGGACGGAAGTACGGGGGTGTTGTTATTTATCTCCCTTTTAGAAAAAAAAGCCGTAGTGCTCGCCGATGTCGCAATTGATCGCAAGGTTGAAAAAGGAGCGTGGGAATCTGTGATTGCATCTCTTACGGACGGTGTTCGGTCAAAAGATCTTTGTGGTGGAATTTGTGCTGCCTTGGAGAAGTGTGGTGAGCTTTTAGACGCAAGTTTTCCTATACAAGCTGATGATCAAAATGAGTTGTCAGATGAATTGATTATTAAAGAGTGATGCATAAAAACTCCATCTTAACTTTTGATGGGAATAGTGTTATTGAACAATTTTGAAAGGTTTACTTTTATGTTCGGATTAAGTACAGGTCATTTACTCATTCTTTTGGTTGTTGCACTTTTGCTTTTTGGTTCTCGAAGATTACCAGAACTAGGAGAAAGTTTAGGTAAGGGGCTTCGGGCCTTTAAAAAGGGGATCGAAGGAGGTTCGGATGAACCTAAACAGATTGATCAAGAAAAAAAATCCCCTCATGATCCAGATCACAAAGCTTAGTTTTTAGTTTTAGGAGTTATCGTATGTCGATTGCATCGTATTCTGAGTATTCTCAAATGATTTTAAAAGCTCGGGAAGGGAACTATGCTTACCCGGCTATCAATGTGACTTCCACTTCAACTGCAAATGCAGCTCTTGAGGCGTTTGCAGAAAAAAAGAGTGATGGAATCATTCAAGTCTCAACTGGAGGAGGGGAGTTTGCTTCTGGTCAGATGACAAAAGACGCAGTGCTAGGAGCAATTTCTTTGGCTCAGCATGTAAGATTAATGGCTGAAAAGTTTAATATTAAAGTTGCTCTTCATACAGATCATTGTCCTCCAAAAAAAGTAGATTCATTTTTGATTCCGTTAATTGAGGAAACAGAAAGAAGGAGAGCTGCAGGGCTTCCGAATTTGTTTTCTTCTCATATGTTTGACGGATCTGAACTTCCTTTGAATGAAAATCTTAAAATCGCAAAGACTTTGCATGAACGATGTACAAAAAGTGAAATGATTTTAGAAGTTGAAGCAGGCGTCGTAGGTGGTGAAGAGGATGGAGTAAATAATGAAGATACACCTGCAGAGAAGCTTTATACCACTTCTGAGGATATGCTTTCTGTTCAGAAAGAGCTTGGATCTATTGGAATTTATCTTTTTGCCGCTACATTTGGAAATGTTCATGGGGTCTATAAGCCTGGAAACGTAAAGCTAAAGCCTTCAATTTTAAAAGAGGGACAGCAAGCTGTGATTTCTCAATTTGGACCGGAATCCGAATTAAATTTGGTTTTTCATGGTGGCTCTGGATCTTCTTTGCAAGAAATTCATGAAACATTAAATTATGGTGTCGTTAAAATGAATATCGATACCGACACTCAATATGCATATACTCGTTCGGTCGTAGATTTTATGTTGAAAAACTATGACCAAGTTCTAAAAGTTGAGGGGGAGGTTGGAAACAAAAAGTTCTACGATCCTCGTGCTTGGATGAAAAAAGCTGAAACTTCAATGAAGGAACGAATCATGCAAGCCTGTGATGATTTAAAATCTTCAGGAAAGTCTTTGGGACTTTAGGAGTTTTTTTTGAGTAGAGATCTCTATTTAGAAAAACACGGAAATCTTTCAGATGAAATGAGAGAGCGTCGAGATCGAGTTTTTATGATTTTGGCTGCTGTTTTTTGGGGAGCAATTACTCTTCTTAATGTGATTGGGATTACCCGTTTTATAGAGGTAGGCCCTTTGTCTTTAGCGGTTGGAGTCCTTCCTTATCCACTTACTTTTTTATGTACCGATTTGATTAGTGAGTTTTATGGCAAAAAACGAGCAAACTTTGTAGTTTGGGTAGGGTTAGGATTGAATTTATTTTCGATCTTTTTTTTATGGCTTGGACATATTGCTCCTCCAGTAGATGTATCAACACAACCTCCGTGGCAAGTACTTTCAATTGCGGATTCTTTCTTTCTCCCTACAGGTGAAGTGGTAGAAAAAGAGATTGAGTTATTTTCGATTATTTATGCATGTACTGCAAGTTCAGTGACTGCTTCGATGGTGGCTTATATCACTGCGCAGTTTTGTGATGTGAAGCTCTTTCACGTTTTAAAAAAACTCACTCATGGAAAAAAACTCTGGTTGAGAAATAACGGAAGTACTCTGGTGAGTCAGTTAGTGGACTCAGTGATGGTCGTTGCAGTTACTTTTGGTGGAGTCTATTTAAGAGGTGACATGTCTTTTGAGATCATTTCTACACTTTTGATTAGTAATTACTTATTTAAAATGGTAGCGGCTCTTTTGGATACCATCCCTTTTTATTTTTTAGTTTACCGACTTAAAAAGTATCTTCAGATCGAGTCTATGGTTGATTAGAAGGTTCGTATCTCACATCAAAAGTGAGTTCGCATCGAGTTATTTTATTTTGTGCAAAGTTACGTAACTTTCTTAGCGTAGCAGCTTTTATTCTATACCCTGCAATGAGAGGTACTTTAAACCTATCTCGATCAAAAATTTTCAATAGAGGTTTTTCTGGACTGAGGACTTCTTCAGGAATATCCATAGAGCTTCCTGATGCAATGTTAGTGACAATCCCATAGACCCCGAAAGCCGCAAATGGTAACGCCCAAACAATTCCATAAACTCCATTGTAGAGTGCAAATGGGTTTTCAATCACAACTCGGTGTAAGTTCCCTGCAAAATCTCCACTAATGATTTGAAAGATTGTTTCTTTGTTATTTCTATTCTTTGTAATTTGATGATAGTCATCTTCGGTAATTTCACCGGAATTAAGTTTTGTTTTTGAATCACTTTCTGTTTCAGCCATTCTTCTAAAAGAAGAACTAAATGCCTGTCTAAATGCAAACGCGTTTCCTATGACTCCTAGTAGACCCAAGGTGTTCAGTCCAAGTAACCCATTTGGAGCTAGAATTTGAATCATGATTGCAGAGATTAGAATTTCTCGAAACATAAATGCTACTTCAACTGCTTTGAGTTGACCATCTTCCATTTTGACTAGAATTGATTCAGATCCATTTTCTTTTACTTTAAATTTTTTAGATTGGTAGATGTATTCATTCCATACATCATTAAAAAAAATGCAGGTGAGGACCCAAGTGAAGAGTGTAACAGAGGCATATACGATACTCATGGAGAGAGGTTTTCCCACCAATAAAGTGGTTCCGATGAGCCCAATCATTGCACTTGTTGAAACTTTAAAAGCCATTGTTAAACTAGAGAGACTTTTTTTACTAAAAGGTTGGATGTATCGAAATGACTTTGCCTTTTTGTGGTTAAACTTTACAAATGGAGAAATGACAGTGGCGTCAAAGACCCCGTAACTTCTTCTAAAATGATTTTTTATGGCTCTAAGAATGGATCTTTTTGATTTTATTTTTTTATCAATCACCACCTTTGCTTGTGAGAGCAGTGAGGTCGTTTCAGAGTTTGGTTCCCAGTCAGATAATCCATTTTCAATTGTATTTTTGTCTAGAACTTTGACTTCTGTTTGAATTCCATATTGATCAAACCAATAAGCGTATTCTTGAAGAAGAGGTGTGAATCGAGGGGAGTTGATTTTTTCATTTGGGAAAAACTGTCGAATTTGAACAATCGGAGTCTCTCCTTCTTTTTTGTTTTGATTGATTTCTTTTGAAAGAATTTCAACTTGAGATTTGATGTCTTCTTTTCTTACACGGTGTTCATATGAGTTTTGAATGACTAAAGGAGATTGTTTTTCCTCATCGAATTCTGCTTTTTGGAGGGAGGGAGTTTTTTCACTGGAATGAGTTGCAAAAGCAGGTTGCATCGGAGCCAGCCCCAGCGTTAAACATAAGAAAGAAGAGATCCACTGATTGATTTTTTTCGTATTCATTTGTGAGATTAGATAACATGATGTGTCTTTAAAATGAAATAAAAAAGTCAATTATAATTCTTTTTTAACCTATTGAATTTAAAGGAATTTTATGGAAATGAGTAAGAATCGTTCAAATTATCATCCACAGGTCTTAGTTCGAAGATTGTATGACTGGGTTGTTCATTGGGCGGAAACCCCTTATGCACAACCGGCTTTATTTATGATTGCTTTTGTAGAGTCTGCTTTTTTTCCGATTCCTCCAGATGTTCTTTTGATAGCGATGGGAGTAAGTGCTTCAAAGAAGAGTCTAAGATACGCCCTGATTTGTACTTTAGGGTCTGTTACTGGTGGGTGTTTTGGATATTTTATAGGAATGGGACTATGGGGTTCGATGTCAGAGTTTTTTTTCACTTATATCCCGAATTTTACTCCAGAGCTTTTTGAAAAAGTGAAAGATCTTTATCAGGATAATGCGGCTCTTGCTTTATTCACTGCGGGATTTACCCCCATTCCTTATAAAATTTTTACAATTGCTGCAGGGGTAGCACATATTCCTCTTTTGACTTTTGTTGGAGCATCGTTTGTAGGAAGAGGGCTTCGGTTTTCTATTGTAGGGACGGGGCTTTATTTTTTAGGTCCAAAAATGAAGGTTTGGATTGAAAAATATTTTGATAAGTTAACCATCGCATTTACTTTATTACTTGTGACCGGGTTTTTAATTTTAAAATTTATTTTTCATTGACCATCATTCCTGTGCTTCTTAGCGCTTGGATTGTTTTTTGAAGAGTTGATTTTCTAACAAGAATATAATCGGTATCAAATGTAGAAAGAGCAAAAATACTAATTTTTTCTTTTGCTAGTGGTTCAAGGATTTTTGATAAAATTCCTGTTAAAGAAAAATCAAGGGGTCCTTCAACTTTGATAAGAGAAAACCCCTCTTCAATAGAGTTAAAATTTTGTTTAAGCAAATAAGATTCTGTAACAATTGAAAGTTCTTCTTGGGTTTGAGTGATTGAATAAAGTTTACTTTCAAAAACTTCTGGTGGGATTTTAGATTTTATTGGAAGTTTTACAATAGAGTATTCTGAAGGTTGAACTGTTAAGGTGAGTTTTTGCATTTTGCTCTATTAGTCTAAATCTTTGTTAAATGCAATCAACAGGAATTTGAATAATTTTAACCTTAGAATTTACTGGTAATCAAATAAAGAATTAATTTATAACTATTTGTTTTTATTTTATTTTATCTAAAAAATGAGTTGTTTAAGTCAAGTAATTTGATTTAACAAGTAAAAACCAGTTTTTGAGTTTAGAATTTACTGGTATTTTAATCCACACTCAAAATGTTAAACTCGTATCCATTGCTTAAATTACTGTTGTTATTTTTTCGAATGGAAAGAGAGAGTGGCATCAGGGCTTTAGAGAGGTAAAACACTTCATTTACAGGCCCTGCGCTTAAGGTGGTATTTAAAGTAAAAAATTGACGACCAGAAAGTTCTGGGGATCCTGATGGATAGACTAGAACAGAAGGACTGGAACAGACTTCTGCAAATAAAATAAAAGAAA
>PBMP01000112.1 GCA_002722705.1 Pseudobdellovibrionaceae bacterium
AGCTTCATTCTGACTCATCAAGATCCCCCTTGTTATTTCAAGGACTTGACTCTATCACTCAGCTGATGCGGACATTTGCCTTAAGAAATTCACCGGACATTTCCCGTAGGACTGACATTATATTTCATGTAGTTGACAATTTTAATCTTATAAGTTAAAATTGTAAACTTCACAGATTAAAAATAACAGAAAGGCATTTACCCTGTTACATCTAAGCGACTCCCTAAATGAGAGTAATGAACTCTCGGTAATAAGACTGATGCTCTTTCAAAACCGTTTCAATTTGACAGGATTGAGCATATTCAAAAGCTTTTTTGGATAGCTGATTTCTTAATTCTGTATTTTCAAAAAGCTTTTGAATTTGAACCACCAACGAATCTAAATCATTTCTTTTAAAAAAAGTAAGACAACCTGGAGTTCTCTCATCTAATTCAAGATTAATTGGATGATCAGAAGCAAGTACTGGCATTGCTCTAGAAAGTGCTTGAACAATAGATCCAGAACCAAAAGTTTCTCTAAAAGGTGTGATGACTAAGCTTGTATTTTGATAATGAGAATCAATTTCAGACTCAGGAACAAAACCTGTGATTTTAACTTGAGACTCAAGATTTAAATCAGAAATTAATTTTTTACATGAATCAAAATAAGCCTGATCTGAGGATGTCCTTACTCCTCCGGCAAAAACCCAGTCTATTGGTAAATTCTTTAACTGATCAATTGCACGAATGACTAAATCTTGTCCTTTTTCAAAAGAAAAGTACCCAAAAATAAGAATTTTGAATTTTGAATTTTGTGAATATAAATTTTTAGCCTCAGGAACAAAATGAGGAATCACCTTTACTGACTTTAAACCAGACTTTATCATTGGATTCATCTGAAGTTTTGAATGAACAATTGCACCATCGAGATTTTTCCATTCTGCATTCCAATATCTATACAGTGAGCTGTGAAACATATTTCCCATGATTCGAAAAGGGATCTCTAATGGTTTTTCTTTTTTTATTGGATACCTGAAACCTTCCGGAATAACCGTATGAAGAGTAGCAATTACAGGCTGATGATGAAGGGTCTTTAATCTCTTTAAAAAGCTTGAGAATCGATATAAAAAAGGAATTTTTTTTCCAAAAAGACCATACTCATGTTGAATATGAATTAAGTCATAGGAATTTTGTTCTAAATGAATCCTCCAAGAAGATTCTTTATCTGAAAAAAAAAGTGAATCTATTTTAAAATCATCACTTTTCCATTTTGATAAAAGAGTCTGAGAATAACTCTGAATTCCTCCTTTTTTTTCAGGGACTAACCATAGAACTTTTTTCTTATTCATCAGAATTATACTTTCTGACTTTATAAAGTTCATATTGCCCAAAGGGTCCTTTTTGAACGGACACTAAAGAGTCCATTCCAACTGGAGAAATCCATTTTAAATTCTCAGGAGAACCGTGATTAAAAAGGACATAACTGTCTTCCTCTGCCGTAAACACAGCCGGAGTAATAAAGGAAATTCCCTGAACTTTTGGTAAATGAGATAAATAAGAAAGTCCTCTGGAGTCCGCATAAACCCTTCCTGAGACATTAATATTTTTCACAAACCTTACCTGCTTTACTGTTCTTTCCGTTGGGAAAAACTCCCACACAGACCACATCGGCCAACGTTGAGAAAAAAATAAAGCGAATGCAACTGGAATCCAAATCGCCTTTCGATCAGGTCTCCAATCCTTCGCTGCAAGAAGCAATGCGATCACAAAAAAGGGCATCAATGCCCATTGATAATGGAAAGCCATATCTAACTGAGTCTTTTTGTTTGAAATTAAATTCATACCAGCTCCTGCAAGTCCAGGAAGCAACCATGGCCAAATCAATTTTAATTTTTTTCTTAAAAAGAAAAAATAAGGCCCAAATAAGAAAAGAAAATAAAAAAGAACGGATTTTCTGACTACTCGTTGAATAATCAAACTTAATAATGCAAGCGGATGAGTTAAAAGATATACAATAATTTCTCTAGGGGACTCTCCCATACCCGGAAAACGAAGAACGATATTATTCACCTGTTCTCTTCCCTCGGTCATCATTGGAATAAAAGTAGTGAATAAATATGCGGCCCATCCCAAAGAAATACATGCAGTTACAACGGCCCAGCGTTTTCTCTGCGCAGAAGACAACGTCACATCCTTCGAAAATAAAATAGGAAAAATTAAAAAAACAGTAATAAAAGGAACATGTTCCTTTGATAAAAGCGCAACAATTAAAAAGAAAAAATAAGATGCATGCGATTTCAGCAACGCAATTAATGCGAAACATATAAAAGCAAAAGCAATCATATCTTCTCTAAAATCCCACATCAAAGGTACTCTTAAAAAAGGATGAGCAACCACAACGAAACAAAGAATAACCCATAAATCTTGTCTCTTTTGCAAAGGTCCTTTCAAAAACAAAAAAAGAATGGGAAGAAAAATTAGCATGACCCCAAGAAAAAAAATAAACTCGTCTGATTTCAAATACGAAGTAAAGGGAGCAAATAATAAAAGAGAGAGTGCTGTATGCTCTGCCCAAAAAACCCCCTTAGAGCAGATGTCACAAACCATTCCGAAACGGTCGAAGGGATAGTTTAACGCCTGAAATAAAAAAGTTACATCAAATGCATCACTCATAAAAGACCAATGCCTAAAAAGACGAGCAACTAAAAGCGTTCCAAAAATAAAAATCAAAAAAGAAATCATCCTCTTTTTTGATCTTTTTGAATCCATCATTTTATCAAAAAAAGAATAAAAGAAATTTAAAGAATTTGGATCAATTCGTTTCAAAAGGAAATAACTCAAAGCCCAAAGCGCCATCCAAGGCTCTAGGGTTCCCAATTCAAGCTTCGCAAATCCAAGATTAAATCGAGTTCCACCGAAAACCACTAAAGAGGCAACTAAAAACGTATTGAAATAAAATAAGATTCTGGCAAAAAGGATCATTTTCCCTAAGCCCACTCCATTTGCTGATCGGCTGCTTTTTGAGAATACGAACGAATATCTTCATTAACTAAATCACGGGCATCTTTTTGATCTACATAAAAACTGCGGTACCACTTAGCAGTCATTTCCATTGTTTCTTCAAATCCTAGTGTAGGTCTCCATTTCAAATGATGAAAAGCCTTGTCACAAACTAATTTCAAAAGACCAGCCTCTGGCTTAATCAAAGGATCAGGAGATGCAATTTTAGATTCAGTCTCCGGCCAGTATTTTTGAAGACTTTTTACCAATACTCCTACAGGTTGATTTACCTCAACTCGAGGACCAAAGTTAAAAGATTCTCCCTGAAGTTCTTTTTGTTCTTCACATCGACTTGCCAGCCACAAATACCCAGATAAAGGTTCAAGAACATGCTGCCATGGCCGAACAGAAACAGGATTTCTAATTTCCACGGGTTTTCCTTGCCCCCATGCTTTTGCACAGTCAGGAACAATTCGGTCCAAAGCCCAGTCCCCTCCTCCAATCACGTTTCCTGCTCTTACTGAATGACAAAGGGTTTTTCCGGTCGAAAAAAAACTTCTATAATAGGCACTAAAAGCCAATTCTGCACATCCTTTAGATGCACTATAAGGGTCTTTTCCTCCCATCGGATCATTTTCTCGATAACCAAACTCCCACTCACGATTTTCATAACACTTATCGGTAGTAATGATTAAAAGACTTTTTAATGAAGGACTCTCTCGAAGGGCTTCCATCACTTTTACAGTGCCCATCACATTAGTTTCAAAAGTATCTACAGGTTGATCATACGAAAGACGAACCAAAGATTGTGCTGCGAGATGAAAAACGATTTCAGGTTTTACGTCAGTGACTACTTTTTTGAAATGAGCCAAATCCAGAATATCGCCCTCAACATGGTTCATTCTTTCTTTATGATTTAATTTTTCAAACAAAGAAGGGGTCGTAGGAATATCGATAGAATAGCCAGTCACTTCAGCACCAAGTGATAACAACCATTCAGATAACCAAGCCCCTTTAAATCCCGTATTCCCAGTGACTAGTACACGTTTCCCAGCATAAAACCCATTAAACATGTTCTACTCCCAAAGTTTCCAAGGGGCATCTCCATTTTCCCACAGAGACTCCAAGAGTTGCTTGTCGCGAACAGTATCCATACACTGCCAAAAGTCTCCATGCTCAAAAGTCATAAGTTGACCATCTTTTACTAAATTTTCCATAGGAGCTCGCTCTAATATCGTTTGGTCATTTTCGAGATAATCGAACATTTGAGGTTCAAAAACAAAAAAACCTCCGTTAATCCAACCTTCACCTGACTGAGGTTTCTCTTGAAAATTAATCACTTTTCCATTTTCAATTTTCATTCCACCAAATCGAGCTCCTGGTCGAACCGCTGTCACAGTAGCAATTTTTCCATGAGACTTATGAAAATCAATGAGTTGGTTAACATCGACGTTACAAACACCGTCACCATACGTCAGCATGAAGGTCCCATCTTTATATAAAAAATCTCTCAATCGAAGGAGTCGCCCACCGGTCAACGTATGAAGTCCTGTATCAATTAAATCAACTTTAAAATCTAAATTTGATTTCTTATGAACCTCTACTTTCCCAGTATCCAAAGAAACCTGAAAATCACTATTTAGTGCATGATAATTAAGAAAATATTCCTTGATGAACTCAGCTTTATATCCCAACGCGAGAACAAAATCCTTATGACCAAAGCTGCCATAGGTATTCATAATGTGCCAAAGAATAGGACGACCGCCAATTTCAACCATTGGCTTAGGGCGAAGGGTTGTTTCTTCAGATAAACGAGTTCCAAGACCACCACAAAGTATGACTGTTTTCATATTTCCCACCTTAATCGATTCCAGTTCTTTTGAGTACTGCTTCTTTTAAAAAACTGGTGATTATTCAAGGAAAATCCCCTAGTCTGATCTGAAATGAAAAAACAGAGATCTCTTTTAGACTTCGTCTGGGAAGTTCTATTTATTTTATTTGTACTCTTTCCATTACTGACCGGAGGAGTCTGGTATAGATCCCCTTCTGTTAAACTTGAATGGACTGATCTTTCTGCACTGGTCCCTCTTTTTTGCTTATTCACCCTCCTTCTGCATCAAAAAACCAATTTTAATCTTTATGAAAACCCTCTGTTTGTCTTCTGCAAAAAATTAGGAACAAGATGGAGTAATCATTTACATAAAAAACCAAAAAGCTCACTTTTCTTAGGGATAATTTTTTTTGGTTCTTTATGGAGCATTGAAAGTCTTTTTAGACATAAAAATCTTCAATCCCATGCGTACGATCTTGGAATCTTCACCAATGCACTAAATAATCTGAACGCCGGCATGGGCTACCGAAGCTCACTAAAGAATGGTTTAAATCTTTTTACAGATCATCAATCCCCTTTATTTCTACTATTCGCCCCTTTCTACAAACTTTACCCTCATCCTTCTACACTTCTCATTCTTCAAAATTTTCTTCTTGCTAGTGGAGCAATGGCATTTACTTTTTATTTAAAACAAGTTTGGAAAGGTAAAAATAAAGAGCTCATTGCTCTAAGTCCATTTCTTTATTGGTTTGCCTCTCCAATTCGATCGGCTGCACGCTTTGAATTCCATCCAGAAATCATATTTCTTCCAATCGCCCTTACCGGGTTAGTTTTTCTCTTCAATTCAGTAAAAAAGAAACAAATGTTAGGACTGCTTCTTCTCATTATTTCTCTGGGATCGAAAGAATCCGCTCCAATCACACTCTTGGGATTAAGTTTTAGTCTCTTTTGGCTTCACCCTTTTAAAAGAAGTAAAGGATTTTCGATCGTTCTAGGAATCATCAGTATAAGTGTTTTTTTATTTGATTTAAAAGGAGTTCCTCTTTTACTTAAGCACGATTATTCATATCAAAATCACTATAAACACTTAGGAAATTCGTTAACCCAAATCATTTTTTCTCCACTTTTTAAACCTGTCTCTTTTTTAAAGGAATTTTTTAACCTCCCTTTCTTAAAGTTTTTTATCTTTGTTCTTATCCCTTTAGGTGGTCTGTCATTAAGGAAAAAAGAATTCCTTCCAGTTATTTTTTTTCCACTGATCATTCTCGCTTTAGATGAAGGAAATCACCGCCTGAACAGCTATTACCATTATGGAATCGAACCTTTTTTTGGAGCAATCGCTGCATTTCCTTTTGCAATTCTTATTTTTAGAAAACGGTTTTCAGAAAAAAATTTAGTTTTATTTCTTCTTTTTACTTCTCTTACAGGAATCGGTCGTTCCGACTTTTTTTGGATCAGAAGCTTTGCCCAGCCTCACCCAAAACAACCGTGGATCTCAGAAAGACTCATTCCCTGTCTAAATACAAAACGAACAATGAGTGCATCAGGTGCACTCGTTCCCCATCTGGATTCTCTTTGGATTCAAACGCTTCCTCTCATCTCAGTACACCCAGACTGGTCTTCACTTGATAACGCAGAATGTATACTTATTGATTCAGAACTAAATAATTGGCCAATGCAACCTTCTGACTGGGTTACTCTTGAGAAAAAGATCAAAGAAATCCGCTATGAAAAGATCTATTCTTGCGGATCTCTTAACCTTTTTCAGCACCCTAAAACTGAGGGGAATTGCCTTTCATGCGTACCTTCTTGTAAATATGAGTGATTTTCTTATTCTCAAAACAAAAAAACCCATGTTAGAAGGAAGATATGAGTGAAACTAAAGACACTAGTACTATTGATGGAGTGATTATCACTCCAAAGAGAAAAATCTTCGATGATCGTGGCGGTATTTTTCATATGCTTCGCAGAGATGACCCTGAGTTTAAAGAGTTTGGAGAGATTTACTTTAGTAAAGTCTATCCAAACGTAGTCAAGGCCTGGCATCATCATTCAAAGATGGACCTCAATTATTTTTGTGTCTATGGAAGCATTCGACTCGCCTTATATGACGGTAGAAACTATTCTCCAACACAAGGCCTTTATCAGGAAATAGTTCTCCACGAACAAGAAAGTAAACTCGTAACTGTACCTCATGGAATTTGGAATGGATTCCGAGGACTAGGAAACACTCCTTCTTTGATCGCAAATTGTGCTACAGAGCCTCACGATCCAGAAGAAATTACCTACAAACCCATTGACGACCCTATGTTTAATTATTCTTGGGAACAAAGACACGGTTAAGTGGCTCAGTTAAAAAAGACCATCAGCATTTGTATTCCTGTTTATAACGAAGGAAAGAATCTTTCCGTTGCGGTTGATGCAGTTGAATCCCTTTTTAAAGATGAACTTTCAAATTATGAATTGGAAATTATTGTTACAGACAATGGTTCTGCAGATGACACTTGGAAAATCACTCAAAATTTAGCTAATCAAAAACCTTATCTAAAAGGATATCGGTTTTCTAGAAATTTTGGTTACCAAAATTCAGTCTTTGCAGGACTCTCGATGGCAACTGGAGACGCTGTGATCGAAATGGACGCTGATCTTGAAGATCCTCCTCACGTCATTCCTTCCTTCGTAAAAGAATGGGAAAAAGGCTTCGATGTTGTTTATGGCGTACGTGCAAAACGATATGGTTCTCTAGCATTGCGTTCTTTATTTTCAGTTTTTTATTGGCTTTTAAATAGAATTTCAGAACAAAAAATACCGAGAAATGCTGGCGACTTTAGACTTCTTGATCGAAAAGTTGTTGATGTTTTAAAAGCACTTCCTGAGAGAAATCTTTATCTTCGAGGACTAGTCTCTTTCCTTGGATTTAAACAGACTCCTTATCTTTACGAAAGACAACCTAGAATTTCAGGAAATAGTAAATTTAAATTTTTTCATTATGTCATTCTTGCAATTGATGCCATTACGGCATTTACAAAAGCTCCTCTAAGAATCATTGGAGCATTAGGAACCTTACTTTTTTTTGCAGCTTTTGGATTAGGAATCTATTATTTAGTTTCTCACTTAATCTTTGGAGTAGAGGTAAAAGGTTTTACCACTCTTGTGATCTTGACTCTCTTTCTTCATAGCATCACATTTATTTTTTTAGGTATTCTAGGAGAATATCTGAGTCGAATCTTTGATGACTCTAAAAATAGACCGCGAATCATTTTTGAAGATTCTATCAATACGACAGATTGTCCGAAATATTTATAGAATAAAGAGAACAAGGTTTTGTTCTCTTCCATATTTTTCCTTTTCCAGATTCAAATTCTTTTTTCCACCCCGCTGACTCTATTTTTTTAATCAAATCTAATGGAAGTTCTCCAAAGTGAATTAAATAATTTCGATTACAATAGTTCTGAACCAATTCATCACTTAAACGAGCTCTCGTATGACAAGGTTTCATTCTAGAGGTGAGTTGTTGATATTGATATGGAATTTCTCGACATAAAACATTGAGCCTTTCTTGATATCCTTCATAACGAACCACATATCGAGGATCCGGCAACCACCCTTTTCCTGGCAAAGTACTTGAAATCACTGATTGAGAATAAATACCCCACGGATAATTAAATTCAGGAAGAACAACCCAGTCTCCCTCTGGGATTTGATTTATTTTATTCAAAAAAACAAGATCATTATTCGAAATTTTAATTCTTTTCTTTGGTCCACTATATAAAAGAAATTGATGAGAAAAAATAGAAATCAATAACAAGAGAAAACTGAAACCGATTAAATAAATTCTTATTTTAGATCGATACCACAAAGAATATTCATCTAAAATAAAACCTATTCCTAGTGAAAATGCAAAAATCAAATGAATTAAAAACCGGTACGGATGATTTCCCCACCCCCAATATTGGTTGTATCCCAAAAATAAACTACTAAATAAAATTGCAAAAAAAATAGACCTTCTTTTCTTAAAAAAATAAATTAAAAAAATCAAAAGATAAAAAATGAAATAAGTCAAAATATGAGGAATTTTTGGACTTCCCACCTTATGAAAAACACTATCTAAAACAAACTGTTTTTCCATGAAAAAAGGAAATAAAACAAAACTCAAAATAAATGCATTTAATATAATTCCATAAAAAACTGATTTTTTTATAAAAAAGGTCCATCCAAGAGTAGCCCATAAAAAACAAAAAAATGGCAACAAAAAAGTCTGATTTAAATGAAAAACAGAAACAGTCGCTCCCATTAGAAGAATAAACAGCAGTATTATTTTTTTAAAATCTATAGAAAAAGAAAAGAGCAAAAGACAGCTTGATGCAAAAACAAGATGAACAAAAGTTAAAATATGAAAATGAAAACTCAACCCCAAAAGAAAGGAATGAATTACCCAATTTTTAATAGATCGTTCTTCAATAGCTTTCCATAAAAAACATAAAGTCGGAAGAAAAAATAACCATCCCCAGGCTTGAGTATTTCCTAAATAGAGGACACTTGAGGGAACATGAATAAACTCTTCTAAGTGTAAATAGTCATTCACATTAAAGAAATACATCAGTTTAGACGACCCCCCAAACTGAAGAATCAACGACGAGAGTATAGCAGAGTATCGAGATACATTTAAAAGACGAATAGAATAAAAATTGACTGAAAAAAATATGATCGAGATCAGAGGAGCAATAACCATCGAATGAAATGTTACAGGATGAATCGAAAAAAGAGATTGAACCCTCCAACGAATCCAGTCTGAAAGAGGATTATAAAACAGAAAGTGATCTCCACTTAAACCATCTAAATAAGGAATTAAGAATTTTCCGTGAGCAATCAGACTAATCGTTTCAGGATGTTTTATCCAAAGTCGACTCGATTCAAATACTGCGAGTATACTTTCTCTAAATTCTAAAAAAGAAACTAAAATAAAAACTATAAAAAAAAGATGATTTTTTAAAGTCTTTCTTATCATTTGTTCTGTTGAATACATTTTTTTAAAACTTGAACAATTCCTTGAGTCGAGCTTTTAGGAGATTGATAATAAGAATTCGTTTGTTGATATTTCCACGCATTTGTCTCCCCCACCGGAGCTGTCAATGTTCCTATTTTTAAAAGGTTCTTTTTTCCAAATGCTTCAAAAACCGATTCGGCAATTTCTCTTAAAGAAACAGGAGCATTTCCTCCAAATTCAACAATCGGCTGATCAAACCCTTGATTGAGCAGTCTAAAAATACCATCTACAACATCCTCCCGATATTGATATTCTCTCAGCTGGTCACCAGAAGACATTTCAAAAAGTTGGTCTTTCATTAATGCCGCGGCCATTTGACCTAAAAACATGTGAGGCGGTGGATCTTCAGAATAAACCGTATGCAACCGAACGTGACAAATTCTTTCTTTCCAAATAGATTTCTCAGACAAACTTTCAACGTACTTTGCCCAACTAAGTTTGGACTCCAAATAAGAATTATGCTTACAAAGTTCAGGTTGCGTTTCTTGAACCGACCCTAATGTTAAAATACGAGCAGTAGGAATTTTTTCAAAAATTTCACTTATCATTTTTGGAAGAATAAAATGAGACCTCTGGTGCTGATAAGGATAAGCACGTGACTGCGTTAATCCTGAAGCGACAATTACATCGATTGATTCTGACAAATCAGCTTTTTTGGAGATGAGTTTTTCTAAGTCTTGTTTAGACATCAATGCGTCACCATCAAAAACGTCAGACCAAAGAATTTTATATAACTTTTCAGGAGGGACTCTATTCGTGACACTTCTACCAATCTGTCCACGACTTCCAAATAATAAAACGCCTCGAGAGTGACTTGATCTTGGATGATTCATCCCCTACACTTCCTTCACTATGAATTTAGACCATCATTGCAAAGTCACTGTGATTTTTCCACTCTTCCAAGCAGAATTAGCTGTAAAAAATCTACTTTCTTCAGTATTTGAACAAAAAAATCCGGATTACAACGAACCTTCACAATGGCTTTCCGTACTCTTTATTGACAATGCTTCCACAGATCAAACTATTTCTGTTTTAGAAAAAGAACTGAAAAACCGAGGAAACCCCAGCTGGATCAAAGTCATCGTTAATGAAAAAAACCTTGGCCTATCTAAATCTCTAAATCGAGCATTTAGAGCCGTCTCCACCCCCTACGCACTGACTTGCCACGCCGATTGCTTATTTGATGACTCGCTTTACATTGCAACTATGCTTCAACAAATGGAGAATCACCCAAAAGTTGGGGCAATCACTGGAATGCCAACAGTGAGTCAATCTTCTGAAATTCCAAAGGCTGAAAAAATTAATTTTGTTACTAACTTAATGGATATTTTTTCAGAAGAGGACTCCGACTTTTCTCCCACTGGTTTTGCAGAAGGAAGATGTGATCTTTTTAGAATGGAAGCGATAAAAAAAGCAGGATTTTATGACGAAACTTTAAAATTTGCAGGAGAGGACCAGATTCTCGCATCGAAACTCAGAGAAAATGGCTATCAAATTTTAAAAGCGAATCACCTTAAATATCGATTGTCACTTTCTGCTCAGCAAGACTCTTTACTAAAGCTTTCTAGACATCAACAAATGTTTGGAAGAGCACACCCCTTTATTTTATTTAAACACAAAGGAACAAGCTCTGGAATTACTGAAACTGAGGTCGCAGGAAAAAACAGACAAATGAGAGCCCTCCTCAGGTTACATCAACTCTTTTTTGGAGGATTAATTCTTATTTCTCCCCTATTATTTTTTATATCAGCAAAATTCACATTCTCTTTACTGATATTTATTTTGCTTTCTAAAACATTTTTTTTCCATACTCGGATCAAAGCTCTTAAACTTGATTTCAAAGAAGTTGTACTTCTTTTTAGTCTTCAGCCATTTTTTGATTTACGCTACACTCTTGGTGTTTTTCAGGGGTTTTTCTTACTTGCAACAGATAAAACAATAGACTAGAGCAGACATGCTTTCATAAAAACATCAGGTTGATGCCAACCCCAATTTGAGTAAATTTCATAAAATTCTTTCCAAACGTGGTCCCAATGAATCTCCCTGAAGTCAGCGGGATCCTGTTCATAGGAATTTCCGATTTCACTTCCAAACTGAACTTGAACAGGCTTCCACCCTAACGTATTTACGATCCACTGCTGATTCACCATCTCAACAAATGCTTTTACCGTCATTGAACCCCCACTGGGTCTCATGATTCTAGCCTCTAAAGTTTCAACTTCTTCCTGGTAGCATTTCGTAAGTTCACTGATAGGAAAAAAATCTGATTTTGAACAAGGAGTACGAATCGAAAATATCGATTCTTCTATAGAATGCCTCATCATTAAAGGAAGTAGTCGGTCCATATTCTCACCTGGACCAAACGGATTAGGAATCAAAATTTTAGATAAAGTAAGATCTGAATCAATACTTTGTTTCTTTATTTCTTGCCAAACCTGATATTTAGACTGTGCATATGGAGTGGAACTTTGTTTTAAAGGTTGTTTTCCTTCTCCTGGTTCAAAAAAAGTTCCCGAATAAACTATTTTTTTACATTTTACCGCTTTTAAGGCCTTAATAATTTCATGAAGAGGTTTAATTGCCACTCGCTGAACCTTTTCCATGGAATAATCTAAACTTCGATACTGATCCATCGGATGATGATGATGAATCCAAACCTCCGGTTGAGTTTGCAAAATCCATTCGGTCATTCTTGAGGATTCTGCAGGAACTGCTTCTACCCACTCAATTTGATTTCCAACCCAATCCATGCGAATTTTTTGAATTCCCTGATAAGAGTCTTTTTTTTGCGAGAGAAGACCAAAAACCTGATGAGACGATTTTGCTAAATGACGCGCTATCCACGATCCAGAAAAAGAACTCACTCCTGTTACGGCAACTTTCAAAGTCATGCCTTCACCTTACCCAATCTTTTTAGACAGTTCACGTCTGAAATCAGGTTGTTTTTTCTTGTATCTTAATAAAAAGAATGATGATTTCGGACTCATATGAAAAACTTTGAACCCTCAAGAGAAGTAGCCATCCAATCCTGTATCGATGTTTTCAAAAAAGAACAAGGATCTCAAGATTTTGTCCCAGGAGAGAGCTATATACCTGTCACGGTGAAATCAATGAACGAAGAAGATCTAGCCTACTTAATTGATGCTTCTTTAGATATGTGGCTCACTGCGGGGAGATATGGGAGAGAGTTTGAGTCAACTTTGCCTGAATATTTTGGAAGAAAAACAAGCGCACTGCTTGTGGGGTCTGGATCAAGCGCAAACCTCATTGCCATTTCAAGTCTTGGTGCAAAAATGATGGATGATCTTAAACTCCCAAGACTACAAAAAGGGGATGAAGTCATTACTGTAGCCGCAGGTTTTCCAACGACCGTAAACCCTATTTTTCAAAATGGATGGAAACCGGTTTTCGTTGATGTAGACGATCAAACCCTCAATGCTCTCCCTGAAAAAATTGAAGAAGCGATTTCAAAGAAAACAAAAGCGGTTGTCATTGCCCATACCCTCGGAAACCCATTTCGAGCCGATCAAGTTTCTGAAATTTGTAAAAAACATGGACTTTATCTCATTGAAGATTGTTGTGATGCTCTAGGAGCAACCATTAACGGTCGTCCTGCTGGCTCTTTTGGTGAGTATGCAACGACTAGCTTTTATCCTGCTCACCATATTACGACAGGGGAAGGTGGTGCTGTTCTCTCTGCTAACGGAAAATTCAAAAGAGTAGCTGAAAGCATGAGGGACTGGGGTCGGGATTGCTGGTGTGAACCTGGACAAGACAACACATGTAAAAAACGTTTTGAATGGACATTAGGAGATCTCCCTCCTTGTTATGATCATAAATATGTTTATTCTAATATCGGTTACAATGTAAAAGTCACAGATATGCAAGCCGCTCTTGGTGTCTCTCAAATCAAGCGACTGGGATCATTTGTAGAAGCAAGACGGTCAAACTGGAAAAAACTCAAAGAAGGCATTGAGTCGAGCCCAAAACTTAAAGATAGACTCACTTGTGTTCGAGCAACAGAAAACACAGAACCGAGCTGGTTTGGATTTCCTATCTTTGCAGATCCATCACTGAATCGAGAAAAAATTGTTTCTTCTCTAGAAGAAAACAAAGTAGGAACTCGACTCCTTTTTGCGGGAAACCTCACTAAACAACCTGCATATCTTGAAGAAGACTTTAGAGTCGTTGGTGATTTAAAAAATACGGATAAAATTATGAAGCACCTTTTTTGGATTGGTGTTCACCCGGCGTTAAACGATCAAAAAATCCAATATATGCTAGAAACCCTTGAAAAAGTGATTAGCCAACAATGAATGAAAAACACGTTTTAGTAACCGGCGGGGCAGGCTACATTGGAAGCCATACCTGTAAAAAGCTCAAAGAAAAAGGCTATCTTCCGGTTACTTTTGATAACCTTTCTCGAGGTCATCAAGAAGCCGTTCAGTTTGGTCCCTTTGAAAAGGGAGACCTAAAAAACCCCAAAGACTTAAATAAAGTTTTTGAAAAGTACTCTTTTCATGCCGTCATGCACTTTGCTGCTTTAACATATGTAGGCGAATCTGTTGAAAAACCTGACCTCTATTTTGAGAATAACGTCATTGGTTCCCAAAACCTGATTGATTCATGCCTTCAATTTGGAGTGAATAAATTTATCTTTTCAAGTACAGCAGCTACATTTGGAAATCCGATTAAACTTCCCATTAATGAATCTCACCCTCAAAACCCAATTAATCCCTATGGAGCAACAAAGCTCGAAACTGAACAAAGACTGATCAAAGCAAAAGAAGATGGATTATTTTCGATCATTTTACGATACTTCAATGCTGCAGGTGCTTCAGAAGACGCAAGTATCGGAGAAAGCCATTCTCCTGAAACACACTTGATTCCTCTCATTATCCAGGCAGCACTTGGTCAAAGAGACTCTGTCTCTATTTTTGGAAATGATTACGACACTAAAGACGGAACTTGTATTCGTGACTACATTCATATCCTTGATCTTGCCGATGCACACATTCGTTCTTTAGAAAAACTCGAAACCCATTTAGAAAATAATGCATTTAACTTAGGAAATGGAAACGGATTTTCTGTAAAAGAAGTCATTGAAAAAGTAAAACTCATTACCAAAACACCATTTGAAGTAAAAGATGCACCCAAACGTCCAGGAGATCCAGGTATTTTAATTGCCGACTCGACTCGGGCTAAAGAAATTTTAAAATGGGAACCCCAGTATAACTCATTGGAATCAATTATCAACACAGCTTGGAAATGGCATCAAAACCCTCAATATTAAAATGTGTCTTTATTTACACTCTATTTTTTTAACTTTCTCTAAGTAAAATAAAAATATTAAATCGGGGAAAAGGCCATGTGAAACGATTCATGAGTCTTATAATATTTTTATGAAAACAAAATATCAACTATTGGCTTACTCATTTTATTCTATTTTTATAATTACTGTAGGTTGTGCTGAAAAAGCTCAATTAAATATAACAACAGAAGACCCTGCAAATAACGACTCGAATCAACTCGTAAAGTCAATTCCTATCGAACCCACCGCGTTCTATCATATTGCAAACCCAGAAAACACTAACGGAAGTTTGACTTTTCTTGATGCCGAAGCTCATCCCGAAGTCTCAAATTTAAAAACAAATCTTATTGTCTCAAATGTTACCTTTAATTCAATTGGAGGTGTCATTAACAATTCAAATATTGCCGTTTATTTTGACCCTCTACAAAGCCAATGGGGTATTCTTAATTTAAACGGAAATCCGATTAAAAACGGAACTCGCTTTAGTGTTATGATTCCAGGAAGCAGAGGGTACGACGCTCGAATGACAACCACTAATGCTGAAGATGGAGATGTCATTCACATTCCACAATATTTTTTAGAGAATATAGGAACACCACAAACCGCAAGACTTATTGTAACTCCGGTATATGAACTTGGAAGCTCAATTTCTCCAGCAACAATCTCAATTAGAAGAGATTCAGATACCTCTGATGTATGGAGAATTAGAAAAGAAAATGGAGGTAATATCTCTTCAAATGAAAAGTATAATATTTACATCGCATCTTCTTCACAATACGATACCTTCCCAAGCGACCGTAATCAAAGTGCAGGTATTTCAGGAAGCGTTGAAACAACTAAAACAATCTCAATTTTGAAATCAGGTGATATTGGTGTAAATGGAATTCCTTTTTTCACTCTTGATACTACCGTTTCTGAAGGTTTTGAAAATCTATCCCTTTACCTCTCTATTGGTTTAGTTCCAGCAAGTATTAACGTTAGAGAGAGAAGCAATGCGGACATTGAAAACACAGGACTCAGAATTCATCATTTGTCAGTTCACTAATAACAAGTGACGATCATTCAACTTTTAGTAACTCTCGTGCTGAGTCAGATTTGACACATTTTATCTCGTCAAAAAACATACTAAAATATTGGGATCGGGGGTAGTTTCAGAAACGGGGAATTTCTGAACGACTGTTATGACTTTAAAAAGATTTTTTTTATTCACTTCTCTTTTATTTCATTTTTTATTAATTACTGCGTGCTCTGAAAATGCAATGATCCAAATTGGTGGGGAAGAAAGTTCGACTCCGGCTACCGTATCTGTAGTTTCCCCTCCAGAAACGGTTCCTCCAATCACTTTCGAGCATGTTGCGACGACAGAAAATACTACAGCAAACTACACTGCTCTTGATCCAAATATTTACTCTGACTTTGCTTATCCTGAAACGGAAATTTTTGTTAGTAATTTTACAGTTAATAGCATTGGAGGAGTCATCAATAATGCTCAACCTGTATTGTTTTATGACATGACAGAAAATCAATGGGGAATTATAAACCTCAATGGGAGTCCAATAAAAAATGGAACCCGATTTAATATAATGATTCCAGGAAATCGAGGTTATCATTATCAGCATCAAGTTGTTCCTGGAATAGGAAATCAAATTCAAATTCCGTCTGACTTTATGAGCTTATCAGAACAAGAAAAAGCAGTGATTATTGTCACGCCTATTTATGAAATCGGAAGCTCTCTCTCTTCTGGTGCAATTTCTGTCGCCAGAGAAGGAGATACTTGGAAAATTCTTAAAGAAGATGGAAGTGCTGTCGGAATGAATGAAAAATATAATATATATATTCCTTCAGCGACTCAAACATCTAAAAGAGTTCAA
>PBMP01000113.1 GCA_002722705.1 Pseudobdellovibrionaceae bacterium
AAAACTGAAATCACAAATTCGATGTAATACACCACAAAATGTGAAAGTTCGTATTGAACTGATTTTATTAGCTCATAAGATCAGAAATGTGAGGGAGGAATGGGTTCACGATTTTGATGAGTATACCGCGAGAACTACCTTTAATAGAAGAGATCTCGCAATTGGATTCAGAACCTATGGTTCAGAGGTTCCTCTAAATAACAATTCTCCTCGACTAAAGATGACTCGACCATATTTACTCGAGGATTTGATGAGATATACTGGCTTACCCAGGACCTTGAGAACCTCTACGGCTTCTTTACTTTCTACTAAAAAGTAATCGACATGAGAGAAATTGAAGCTCCCATATACAAGAGTTTCATAGTAGCTGTCGCATCGAGACTTCGAAGGTAAAGCCCCTCTTGAAAATGTTCCTCGATGTGGAAACAGACTCTCTCCAGAGTAATCGAGCTGAAGATTTAAGTAGCTTTTTTGCCCAAGGCAAAGACTATCGGAAGCCGTCCAAAGTGACCTTTTTTTCATTTCTGAATTTAGAACAGCGCCGATGTTACCATATTGCCGAGTGATTGAATGTTTTTTATGTGCGAGCTCTGTATGAGATCGAACATTTAAGAATGCAGACTTAGGACGCAGAATCAATGACTTCTCAGAATTACCCATCAAAATTCCAGTGACGTTATCCTCAGCCCGTAATCTTTCTTTGGGAACATACCCTCCCCTTGATTTTCCTGAAAGATGTTGATTCAAAAATCCCCGTTCGTAAATAGACTGAAAATCTTTAAGAAAAAAAAATAAAATAATTTCTGATTCAGTAAACAAATTAACCTTAGAGTGATCTTCCATTTTGAATTCTCGTGCGAGGATTAATTCTTGTCGTCGCACTCTCTCTACAATTGATCGAGCAATTTGATTGATCGAAGACTTACGAAATACACTTGATGGAATTTTCTCTTTGTCCTCCAGTCTAAGAACCTCTTCGATCACCTGAGACTCGACACCAGCAGTTCCTAAAGAAAAAGAATCTTTACAATTGACTGTAGTAGCGAATGACGGCTGAATGACCAAGACATGAAGAATGCAGTTTACTAAAAGAATAAAAAAGTTATTTTTAAAAAATGTCACATCTACCTACTTCAAGTTCTGAAATCCAACTTTACCTTTATCACTTTAATTTCCATTCATCAGAAATTTTTCAAAAATCACACTTAAATCAATAAATTTAAATTCCCATCTTCAAAAGGAGATTTTCTCTATTCTCTTTAAACAATAACCTTTTAGAGATGACCTCAGTAACAATAGACGAATATAACCGAATCAGCGTCATTCTATGTTCTAAAGAATTTAATATTTCATCTAAATTAAATGCTTGAAAAAAGTCTTCAAATTCGACTGAACCAATAGGAAATCCATCTTTTCCCAATCTTCTGTATTTTCCATTCCAATTTAATTCACGTGCGTAAGACATAAAAAAAGGAGGATTCTCCCACCTTAACCCTACATCAAAATAAGGGAAGTCAGTCTCCCTCATTCGAACTCCAAGCATTTCCTTAAAATATGAAGCGAGACTTGTTCGTCTAAATGGATGAAAACGAGACGAACTTTCTGGAATTCCTACTGAGATCACATTCATTGCGTCTTTCGTTTTCCACCCCTTATCCAAAAGATAATTCCGAACTGCAGTTGAAATCTGAATCAACGAATGGCCTACTGAAACTCCACCCTCGGTAATTGAGTCAATTAAAACAATCTTACGATTCTTTAGATTCCCTATTTTCAAAAAATCAAAATAACGGTCAAAAGATTGGTAATCCTCAAACGACTCTCTTGCTAACGATCGAGACATTGCTAAAAAATGAATTCGAGAAGCCATTGGTGTTTCATGAAAAATCGATTTTGCAATTAAATAAGGAATATAAAATCCATTACCGATAAAATAAAAATCACCGTCAACTGGAGTCTTTTCAAAAATATGTAATATTTTTTTTATAGATTCATTTGTAGTAAACTTCTGACTTCGAAAAGTACTGATATTTTGATTTAAAAACTCCGGAGACAAATCCATAAGCTGCTCAAATTCAGGAGATCTGCTTTGGAGAATAAACTGAGGTAGTTTTTTCCTGACTTCTGAAAGAAGTTCTATTTTTTGTGCAGATTCTTCAAGTCCTTTTATTAAAAACAACTCAACACAAGCGTGACTATCAATTGAAAGTAAAAAACAGCAAACAAAAGAAATTTTTTTAATAAAAAAAACCATATTTAATTAAGCTTGATTCTAAAAAAACTAAAACCCACTCATACCTAAAAGGACAGAAGCAAAAGATCGACTCACTTTAAAGCTCATTTCTTTTTCAAAAGCTTTTTCGATCAAATGAAGATTAGATTTACGCTTTCCTTGTGTGAGATCTACTTTGACAGAAAACTTCTCTATAGAATTTAAGTACCGTAAGTCAGATTCAATTTTTTTGATTTCTTTTTTTGAATATCCATTCATTCGTGCATAATTCAAGAAAGTTTTGTATTGAGAAAGAGAGTCTTCACCGAACTCTTCATCCAACGCAATCCCTACAATTGTTAATCCAAAAGAGGCAACATAAAACCAACTTGGAATATAAGAACCTTCAGTATACGCAATTAATCCTAGTCCCCCCGATCCCACGAGAGTAGATAGCGCTCCAGTCACAATCAACGAAGCTCTTTGAACTTGATTTAATGAAGACTGAGGATTGACTGCAGCAACGACAACAGCTTCACTCTTTTGAATAGAAGTATAGAAAGACAAGATACACGCAAAGGTAATCACCAATTTTTTCACTTTATTTTCCTCTCTCAAATCTCACGTCATTCCATAACGAGACCTTAAGTAATGCAGCGTGTCTTACAGAGAGGGACATTTTCTGTCAAAGGAATATTAAAAAAGTGTTTGAATACAAATAAAAACAAAAAAGCTTTAATTCTGGTCTTAAAACGTTTTAGAACAAAAATAATATGCTGCTAAAAAACACTAAAATGCCAATATTAAAACTCATTATTCTAAATCTTATAATCTTTACCATGGATGCTTGTCACCTTTTTGAAGAAAAACCCTCAACTAAAGAAACAAAACCTTTAGAAAGCTGTGTATTTCCAACACAGAACGGATTAGAAAAAATCGATCGTTGTGTCTCAAAAATCAACCATTCCTATCAACTCACTGCTCCCGCACTCAAACAAATCAAATTTAACTCAAACGGGCTTTCTACTGGGTATCTCGGAAAAAACTGTTTTTGGGCTCATCTCTCTGGAAAAGTCATTCAGTCTCATTGTTATGACAATGGTCCTGACTACTTCAAAGAAGGCTTAGCTCGATACATCAATTCAAATCAACAATTCGGATTCATCAACTCATCTCTAGAAGTGGTCATTAAAGCTCAGTATGATTTTGCATTTCCATTTCAACACGGAAAATCAAAAGTCTGCACAGGGTGCAAACGAGTTCAATCAAAAAAAGGGACACACTCTTCATTTTCAGGGGGGGAATGGAAAATTATCGATAAAAAAGGAAAAGTCATTACCCATTGTAAAAAAGCTAAAAATTCGAGTGAATGCAATTGACTGCAGTAATGACAAGATAATTCATTTTTTTCATTCCCCGTCTTAACGAAAAGAAAATCTGAGCTTTCGATAAGCAGCCTAATGAGGGCTGGTATTATTCCTTATTATTCATAATAGGCTCCTTTTTTGTTTATGTAACGGGGAATATCCCCGAAGGAGCCCTTCTTTTCAAATCCCACCGAGATTTAGGACATTTTCTGTCAAAGGAATCTTAAAGAAGTGTGTGAATAAAAAAACAAAAAAGCCAAACCTTTATTCAAAGTTTGGCTCCATTAAATTCTAAAATGTAACGTTTAAACGATTAATCGAAGTCGCGATCCATCACAGTTTTTCTGTTTGATGAATTTGCATTTGCAATTGCTTGGTCACATAGCTCACGCACTTTATCAGACAGCTTTGCCATCACAGCGCTTGAAGTATTCATACCCGATTCACTTTTAATATAATTTTTAAGTTTAGATGCGACTACGAGAACTTCTGTTTTTTCTTCAGACATGGATAATCTCCTTTCAATTGAGGCTTTCAAGATAACTCTGAAACCTAGGAACCTTTTATAATTCCTTTTTAAGGAATGCCAAAGAAACTATTATTATTTTTTTTCACAAAAATAACAAAGAGTTACAAAAAAAAATCTAACTCAATCAACAATATGCGACGAGTTATTTTTCTTTTTTAGCTATTTTCCCCGTATTCTAGAACTTTAGACAATCGTGAAAAAACCAAATCCCACGGATACTCAACTAATAAATCAAACATCCCTACACTCACTTCTCTTCCAGTCATACAAATTCGCATCGGTTGAGTTAAATCTCCTAACTTCACTCCATGACGTTTTGAGAGATCTTTTAAAGTTTCATGAACTTCTTCGGTTTTAATTCCTAAATCCATCAAACGAGGAGCACCTCCCCAAGCCATATCTGAAAGTGTTCGATCTGAGGAAATTTGACTTTTAATTTTAGAGTCCCAGTCATCAACCAAAGTTCGTACAACCGCTAAAATAGGCGATTTTATTTCTGGTTTTTTATTCCATTTAAAACTAGAGGTATCCACCTCTACTGCACCAGGGGTACATAAAGGAACTAACATCTGAGCCATCTCTTTAAGCGTTTTTACTTTCTGTTGAACAAGTTCAACTAAGCGAAGTCCAAATGGAGTTTGCAATCGATGCGTTGCTTCGGACGAAAAGTAATCACCAAAATCTTCTAAAACTTTTTCAGCTAAATCAGATGCAGAAGACTGACGAATATGATTTCCATTGAGCCATTCTAACTTTTCAGGATTAAAGACAGCTGCACTTTTCGTAACAGAATCGAAATTAAAGAATTGAATCATTTCATCAATCGTAAAAATCTCTTGATCCCCGTGAGACCACCCCAAACGAACCAGGAAATTAAGAAGAGCTTGAGGCAAGATTCCCTCTCCTCTATAGACATTTGCAGAAACATCTCCATGCCTCTTACTTAATTTCTTTTTGTCGGTTCCCAAAATCATTGAAAGATGTGCAAACTCGGGAAGTTTTTCTCCTAAAAAACGGTAAAGATGAACTTGTCTGGGTGTGTTATTAATATGATCATCTCCACGAATGACATGAGAGATTTTCATTTCAGCGTCATCAATCACAACCACTAAATGGTAAGTCGGAACTCCGTTTGATCCGATCATCACAAAATCATCAATCTCAGAATTAGAGATGGTAATTTTTCCATGAATCAAATCATTAAACTCGACTTGCCCTTCTAAAGGAATTTTAGCTCGAATGACAAAAGGTTTCCCTTCTGGATGCTCCGTCAAATTTCGACATCGGCGATCGTACATCGGTTTTTTTCCCTCTGCCATCGCCTTTTGTCTCATTTGTTCAAGCTCGTCAGGCGTACAATAGCACCGATAACCATGCCCTTGATCAACCAACTCCTGCGCTCTTTTTTGATACAAATCCCAACGTTTACTTTGAAAAAGAACAGGTTCATCAGAGTCCATTCCAAGCCAATGCATGACTGCTAAGATATCTTTTGTATGGGACTCTTCGGATCGTTCTGTATCTGTGTCTTCAATTCGAAGTAAAAACTGACCATCAAAATGCCTAGCATAAAGCCAATTAAATAAAGCAGTACGAACTCCACCAATGTGAAGAGCACCTGTCGGAGAGGGGGCGAAACGAACACGAACTTGAGATTGAGTTGACATTCCTAAGAATTACCAGCCATTGCTCACCGAATCAATCAAGAGTGAAGAGATTTTATTTTTGGTAAACCCATTCTTTGACAAAAGACTGAATTCCTCTCCAAAACTGACGATTCACGGAGGGAGCTCCTTCAGAAGCCGGATGCCAGGTTTGAGGATGGCTCTGAATTTTTTCTAAATAAGGGGAAAGGTCTCCTATCGGTCGATTCAGGTGACATCCCATACATGTTTGAACAAAACGTTTTTCCCCTCGAAGCGCAGATGGATTGGATCTATTTTTCAAAACCCATTCTCCAAAGTATTTCTCATATTGACTAAATTCAACCTGAGTGACCGAAGCAAGCGAATAGAGATTCTCAGGGAGCCATTCTTTTTTTAATCCCGGGGTGGTTTCTTTGGGCATCACAAAAGCAACCGGTCCCTTTTCCAGCAACCTCTTTTTCCCTTTCTTCACAGCCAAAATTGCGGGATATTTCCGTATTAAATACCTTGGAATTCGAATTTCTTTTTCTTTCGATTTCAAAATAATGAGATCTACTTTTGCTCTTTGCTCTAAAGGAAGTCCTTTGAGAGCCTCATCAAGAAACCCCTCAAATCGCGGGCCAGCATAGAGAGCTTTTTGACCTCCGGTAAAGGGAGTTTCCCAAATCCTTTTATATTTGAGTGGCTTTAATTCCTCAAGGGTCCAGGATTTCAGTTCTCTTTCTTCTTTTAATGTTGATAATTTTACTTTTACTTTAAAAGGCTCTTGCTGTGACCAAGCCTGAAAATTTGAGAGAAGAAGAAAGAAAACTAAAACCGTATTCATTTCATTCAGTATGCCGTTGAATCGACTTTCTGACCACTTCAAAATCAGGAAACCCTCATTTATCACAAAAACATACCTTTTAAGTCACTTATATAACTAGTGATTTTTACAAGAATCCATTTTACTTGCGGCTCCCTCAGGTTTTTGCTATCTCTCTATACTAATTATTAGCCATTCAAGGTTGGAGTGGGTCAAAAGCCCACTTTTTTTTTGCCAAAAAATGCAATGGTAACGGAGATTTGTGTTGGAAATAGAAGCTAAGCCTCTTAATGAACCTCTCTTTGGAGGAACGAAAAAAGAAGAAGAACTCATGGAGTTTATTCGTCCTTTTCTTGCGCCTTTGGGGTTGGATTTAGTTCATATAGAAATTCTTCATCAACCGAAAAAACTTCGAATTTTTATCGATCTCATAACTCCTTCTTCAGATCATACAGGAATCACTATTGATGACTGTGCTGACGCCTCTCGTGCACTTGATTCACCTCTAGATGAGTCTCCTCTGATCGAGTCTATTTTCAAAGGTGCTTATGACCTTGAAGTTTCCTCACCAGGACTTGATCGTCCTTTGAGACGCAAATCGGATTATCAAAAGTTTCTTAATTATAAAATCAAGCTTCAAGTTTTTAGACCACTTTCTGCTCAAGAACTTTCAAATGAGGACTACCAAAAAACTCATTCGAAACAAAAGAATTTTGTAGGGATTTTACGTGAGGTTTTCGCCGACGATATCAAACTCGAAGTCGAACGAGGACCTGCTAAAAAGAAAACGAAAGGACAAACTGAACTTCGCTCGGTTGATGAAATTAGGATTCCATTGAGTTTAATTACTAAAGCCAATTTGGATCCCCAATTTGAAGACTCAGCACTCAGGAAGGAAATAAAACAATGAATTCTTCAGAACTCGCAAAAGTCATTGAAACGGTGGGAAGAGACCGTGGAATTAAAAGAGAAATTATTATTGGTGCTTTAGAGCAAGCAATTCTGACTGCCGCTCAGAAGAAATATGGGATGAACGCTGTTCTTGAGGCTCACTTTAATGATGATTCGGGAGAGATTGATCTTTTTCTATTTAAAAAGGTTGTTGATAGCGACGATTCGATGCTTGAAGAATCTGAAGAAATCAAAATTGAAGATGCACGCGAAATGGACCCAGATGCTCAAATTGGAGATGAATTAGGAATTAAAGTCGAAGCTCCTTCTTTTGGACGAATTGATGCTCAAACAGCTAAACAAGTTATTTTCCAAAGAGTTCGTGATGCTGAAAGAGAAATTATTTACAATGAGTATCTTGAAAGAAAAGGCGATATCATTACGGGGATTGCACGGAGAATTGAAAGAGGAAATCTCGTTATTGACCTCGGAAAAACAGATGCACTCCTTCCGCGATCAGAAATTATCCCAGGTGAACAATTTAGACCCGGAGACCGAGTTCAGGCCTATCTTACAAACGTTGAATTGACTAATCGAGGACCTCAAATTTACCTTTCTAGAACAACTCCTGATTACTTGGTGAGACTCTTTGAAATGGAAGTTCCAGAAATTAGAGACGAAATCATTGAAGTCAAAGGATGTGCTCGTGAAGCAGGAGCACGTGCAAAGATCGCTGTTTTTTCTAAAGAAAGAGATGTTGATCCAGTTGGTGCCTGTGTTGGAATGAAAGGAGTTCGTGTCCAAGCGGTCATTCAAGAACTTCGTGGAGAAAAAATTGATATTGTTCCGTGGTCTGACAATCCAATGATTTTTGTTAGATCTGCCCTTTCTCCAGCAGAAATTTCTTCAATCCGTATTGATGAGGAAAACCACACAATGGAAGTGATGGTCGAAGACGATCAACTTTCACTCGCCATTGGAAGAAAAGGACAGAATGTTCGCCTTGCAGCTCAGTTGACTGGATGGAAATTGGACATTGTTTCAAAAACAACACTTCAACAGCGAACTGAAGAATCTGTTTTCAATCTTCAGCACATTGAGGGAGTCAATGAAACACTTGCTCATGCGATTTATCAATCAGGTTTTGTCAATATTAGACAAGTCGCCGAAGCAGAGCCTTCACAGCTTCAAGTGATTGCTGGCTTTGAGACACTAGAAGCAGCAGAGAAGCTTAAAAATCAGGCGATGGAAGTCGTCGAAAAAGCAGGAGACCTTCTTGCCGGTGAAAATAAAGAAGGAAAGACAGCAACTGAAGCCCACTATCAAAACCAGGCAGCATCAGATGCAAAATCGCAAGCTGAAGAAAGACTTCGTGAAATGATGAAAAACGCAGAGTCTTCAGACACGGATGAAAAAACGGAAGCATAAAGGAAGAGACCGAGGGAGAGCCACAGAATGTCAGACACGGGATCATTAAAAGTCTACGAATTAGCGAAAGAGCTCGGCGTCGATTCGATATCACTCATCGACAAGCTCAAAGGACTTAAAATTCAAGTGAAGAGTCACATGAGCAGTTTACCTGCAAGTGATGTTGAAAAGGCTCGAGAGTCACTTGCTACAAAAACAACGAAAGCTAAGAAAAAAACGTCGAAGAAAAAAGTCGTTAAAAAGAAAGCAGCTGTTTCTAAGACAACTAAAAAGAAAGTAGTCAAAAAGAAGGCAGCCGCTTCGGAACCAGAAACTCCTACTGAAGAGTCCTCTGAAAAAAAAGCCTCTCCGATCATTCGACGAAGAAGATCCACCTCGGGAGACTCCGAGACTGTTTCTCGAAAAATTTTGAGAAATACCGAAGCTACCGCTGAAGAACCTCAGGAGATTGAAACTCAGAGTATTCAAACACCTCATGAAGAAAAACTCGAAGCGGTAGAAACCCCAACAGAAAAACCTATTGTTTCTGAAGTTCAAGAAGAGCCTGCAGTAGTAGAAAAAGTTGAAGCGAAAAGCCCTCCAAAAGAAAAGAAGGCTCCAGTAGCTAAAAAAACTGCTACAGCTGTAGAGAAAAAACCAGCACCTAAACCTGCTAAAAGTTTTTTAAAGATCAGTAAACTCGATGCTCCTCAAAAACCAAATATTGTTTCTTACGAAAAGCCAAGTAAAAGTGATCCGGCTGCTTCAGCTGCCGATGCACGTAAAAAGAACTTTAAAGTTCTAAAAATGAACAAAGAGGCATTAGATCGCTTAGCCGAAGAAGAATCATCAAAGAAAAAAGGGACTGGAGGCGGCGGGGGTCGCGATCAAGTCAGACGTCCAGAAGATACAAAATTTGCCGACTATCGAAAAAAAGAAATGGTTTTCCTCCCTCGAAAGAAACGAATTCCAGTAGGAAAATCCATTAAACAAACTCAAATTACAATGCCAGCCGCTCACAAGAGAGTAGTCGAAATGAATAAAGAGATCACTGTTCAAGAGTTGGCAAACCAACTCAATATCAAAGGTGGGGAGCTCATTCGAAAACTCATTGGCATGGGACAAATGGTAAATCTTCATGCCTCTTTGGATTTTGATACTGCTTCTTTAATCTGTGATGAGTATCGTTATGAAATTAAAGACACCGGATTTAAAGAAGACCAGCTGATTGATATTACTCCTCAAGACCCAGAAGAAGATCTTGTTTCCCGTCCTCCAATTGTGACAGTCATGGGACATGTAGACCACGGAAAGACCTCACTTCTTGATGCGATTAAAAATTCAAACGTTGCAGATAAAGAAGCGGGTGGAATTACCCAACATATTGGTGCTTACACCGTTACGAAAGACGGAAAAGAAATTACCTTCATCGATACTCCAGGTCACGCTGCTTTTAGTTTAATGCGAGCTCGTGGAGCTAACGTAACTGACATTGTCATCCTTGTTTGTGCAGGAGATGACGGCGTAATGCCGCAAACGATTGAAGCTGCTAGTCACGCTAAAGCTGCAGGCGCTCCTATCATTGTCGCTGTTAACAAAATGGACAAAGAAGGGGCAAGCATGGAAAAAGTCTATGCGGGCATGGGAGAGATTGAAATTGTCCCTGAAGAATGGGGTGGAGAGACTATGTTCATTCCATGCTCTGCTCTTAAAGGAGACGGAATTCAAGAAATTCTAGAGGCCGTTCTTTTAAATGCCGAAATGTTAGAACTCAAAGCGAACCCTAAGGCAAATGCCTCTGGAAGCGTCCTAGAAGCCCGACTTGAAAAAGGACGAGGCCCGGTAATGAGCGTTGTCGTTCAACGTGGAACACTCAAAAAAGGCGATGCGATTGTTTGCGGACATCATTCAGGAAAAGTAAAAGCGATGACCGACTGGAAAGGAAGATCAGTCAAAGAGGTCAAACCAGGAGAAGCGGTCGAAATTCTAGGACTTGAAGGCGTTCCTTCAGCTGGAGAGAAATTTCAAGTTGCAAAAAATGAGACTGATGCTCGAAAAATTATCGCTCACAGAAAAGAAGAAGAAGAAAGAGAAAAACTCAAATCTGGATCTAAAATTAATTTAGATAATCTTTTTGAAAAACTTCAACAAGGTGGTTCAAAGGATCTCAATATTGTCCTAAAGGCAGATGTCTTTGGCTCTGTAGAAGCAGTAAAAGATAGCTTGATTAAACTTTCTACCGATAAAGTTAAAGTGAAGGTCATTCATGCTGCCGCAGGAGGAATTACAGAAAGTGATGTTCTACTTGCGAGTGCATCAAATGCAATTATTATCGGATTTAACGTTCGTCCAGAAACAAAAGCTCGACAGATCGCTGAGTCCGAAGGCATCGATGTAAAGACTTACCCCATTATCTATGAACTTTTAGATGATGTGAAAAAAGCAATGACCGGACTTCTTGATAAAAAAGAAGTAGAAAAATTCTTAGGAAGAGCGGAAGTTCGAGAAACATTCAGTGTACCAAAAGTGGGCGTCATTGCTGGTTCTTCAGTGGTCGATGGAAAGATTGTTCGAGGTGCGAAAGTACGCCTTCTCAGAGACAGTGTAATTGTCTACGAAGGAACAATGAACTCTTTGAAACGATTTAAAGATGACGCAAAAGAAGTTCAATCAGGTTATGAATGTGGAATTGGACTCGAAAACTTCAACGATGTCAAAATTGGCGACCTCATTGAGGCTTATGAAATTGAATATATCCAGCAAGAGTTATAATTTATGGATCAAACCAGACGTTCTCGAATCACTTCAGTATTAGAAAGGGAACTTACTCCGATTATCGCCCGAAAATTAAAGGATCCTCGAATTGGACCAATCGCGATTACAAAAATTGATCTTTCTTCGGATGCAAGTCAGGCGGTCATTTACATATCCCCCATCTCTGCGCTTTCTGATGCGACAGAAGCCAAAGAGTGCGTCTCTGGACTAAATTCAGCTGCGGGTTTTCTCAGACGTCATGTTGCTGATTTTTTACAAATTCGAAATATACCGCACTTAATATTCAAAGCAGATGCGGGCATTGAAAACACGAGTCGAGTTCACGAACTGTTAAAGCAAATCGAAAGAGAACCTTCTTCCGATGACTCTGACACTTAAACAAAATGGTGCGCTTCTTATTGATAAACCTGAAGGCCCAACCTCTTTTGGGATCATTTCTCAAATCAGAGGTTGTCTAAAACAAACCTACTCCCTTAAAACAAAGGAGCTTCCTAAACTTGGCCATGCAGGAACTCTTGATCCATTTGCGACAGGACTCTTAGTCGTTCTCGTCGGAGATGCAACAAAGCTCTCTCCTTATATCACCTCTTCTTTTAAAACCTACGAAGGACTCATTCGATTTGGAGAATCAAATCAAGCAGGAGATCCTACAGAACCGATTTCAGAATTCACACAAAAGATTCCAAAAAACCTAGAGGAAATTCAAAAAAACGCACTTTCTTTTGAAAACACTCCCTACGACCAAATTCCTCCGATGCATTCGGCAATTCAAATTGACGGCAAGAGACTTTATGAGTTGGCGAGACAAGGAAAGGAAATTGATCGATCTCCTCGCAGATGTAAAATTAAAGATTTTAAAATTTTATCTTATGAGCAACAGGAATCCACCTTCAGTGTGAATTGCTCTGCAGGAACTTATGTAAGGGTTCTTGTTCAAGATCTGGCAAAGCAAATGGATTCACTTGCGTACTTAAAAAAATTGAGACGAACCCAAAGTGGTTCTCTCTCTATTGAAAAAAGTGTCTCTCTCACCGAAATTAAAGAACAAATTCTTTCTAAAACCCCCTTTTCTAAAATGTCTGGTTGGGTAGATACTTCTACTCTTTTGGAAAATATCCCTAAAATTGAAATTTCGAAAAAACTTTCGATTGATCTTGCACACGGGGTTCAAGAAGGGCTCGCTGAAGTTTTTAATAAAATCTCAGAACAAAGCTCCTCACTCATGCAACTCCATTGGAATAACAAAACAATTGCACTCATTAAAAAAATAGAAAACACTTGGAAATTAGAAAAAGTATTTCCATTTCATGTATTGGAAAGATAGAGAGGATCTTTCATCGACCGATACAGAGAGTTTCGAGTCGCATCATTTCGATAAAGAAGATAAATCGGAGTCTTTTTTAAACCTGGAATTGAAATCATTCGAACTCCTTTTTCTTTTGGATGAATAGCATGCCTAGGAAGGATCGAGGTAAATCGAGGGTCCAGCCGAATCAATTCAATCATTCCAAGAACATCTTCAACGTATGCATGAATGGGGGGTTCAGAAACCCCAAGTAACTGAAATGCAAGTTGAAGAGGATTACTTGAAGACCGATATCCCACCCAATAAAGAGATGTGGGGTTTTGTAAAACTTCAATCGGATCTAAAGACCCTGAATAATCAGCATGTGTCACCCACACCAACTCTTCTTCATAGATTTTTTTTTGCCTAAAATCAGGAAGCTCTGTTCTCTGAAAAAGAACGACTGCATCCATATCTTCTTCAACTGCCAAATGAGCAAGACTCAAAACTCTGGATTGATACATTCGTAACTTATAGTGTTTGACCCAGTTGTTTTTGACCCAGAAAGGTAAAAATACGTTTTTTAAAAAAAGACTGGGACCCGTAATTTTAAATTCTCTGAGTTGCTCTTCAGGGTTTTTCACCAAATGAATCGCTTCGTCCCAACGACTCACCAAAAAGTCAGCTGTTTCTCCTAACTGTTTTGCTGCGCGTGTGGGAGTTAATCCTGATACTCCATTACGTTCAAAAAGCTTTATTTCAAGTTCTTCTTCAATTTTTGCAAGTTGTTTACTCACCGCAGACTGACTTTTTCCGAGACGAATCGCTGCACGAGAGAGATGTGGGTCACGGATTAACCAGTTAAGTAACTGTAATTGTTCAATATTCATAATTTTTCTCTTGAGGAATATCTTTATTCTTAATTTTCACTTTTGTAAATAGTTTAAGATCGATATACCCAAACCACTTTAAGGGGGTGTTCTTAAAGAAAATTTTAAAAAGTAGCTGTACTTCAAACATAAAGAGTCCGGGGGGAATCCTTTATGTTTGAAATGAGAAAAATCAAAGAAAGCATCTGGGGGGAAGGCTTTCTTTGATTTTCTCTTTCAAAAAAATTTTAATCGGGGATTAATAAATCTCCTCTTTCAAGCAGAGAGAGAGAAGCACCCCTTCTCTCTCTTTTTAATCATTTACAAGAATAACATCTTGTTGTTATTCTTGCAGACATGAGCATAACCCATTATTTTCAAAGAGAAATTAGCATTCCCACTAAAGGCTCTATCCTTCTTTTTGGACCAAGAATGACCGGAAAAACAAGTCTCTTGCTTAAAGAAAATTTTGAGGCTACTTATGACCTTTTGAATCAAGATCTTGAACTTAAATTTCGTGTACGTCCCGAACTTCTCTTCGAAGAATGCAAAAAACTACCTCCAGGTTCTCGAATATTTATAGATGAGGTCCAGAAAGTACCTGCACTACTCAACTCCGTACAGAGAGGAATCGATCAGCTAAAACAGGATTATATCTTATCAGGATCCAGTGCCCGAAAACTAAAACGTGGAGGTGCCAATTTGCTTGGAGGAAGAGCTCTAGATCTTAAACTGTACCCTCTTTCTCAAAAAGAACTTGGATCTAAATTCAACTTACTACAAGTTCTAAAGTTCGGAACTTTACCCAAGATTTATTCCGAACAAATGATGTCTGAAGAAATTGCTAATGACTATTTAAGTTCATATGTAAGTACTTATATTCGAGAAGAAATACAGGCGGAAGCAGCCACTCGAAATATAGGGGCATTTCAAAGATTTCTTCCCATTGCAGCACAATCAAATGCTCAAACCATTCAATTTGAAACCATTTCACGAGAATCAAGTACCCCGGCTTCGACAGTCAAAAACTATTATCAAATTTTAGAAGACACCCTTCTCGGTTTGTTCTTGTGGCCTTACTCTCGAAGCGAAAGAAAAAAAATAAGACCAAAATTTTACTTCTTTGACACAGGAGTTGTAAGAGCTCTTCAAAATCAGATAGGGATTCTACCTTCTTCGTCTGAATATGGATTTTTATTTGAAACCTGGATGATCAACGAATGTATTCGAATTAATGAATACGAAAAAAAACGCTTCCATTTTAGCTTCTGGAGAGAGAGAAAAAATGAGATTGACCTGTGTGTATCCAAAGGAAATAAAGTCATCTTGGGAGCCGAATTCAAATGGGGTCCGGAAACTATCCCAAGTGAGACCTCAAGAAAATTTCATTTAACTTTTCCGCAAGCAGAACTCACTCTCGTTTCTCCCCATAAAAATTCTCCTGGAATTACGCCTCTTCTTTTTATACAAAAGCTTCGTAATCTCTAAAATGGAAATAAACCAATGCACTTAGATTTTGATCCAAAAACACCAAGTGAACCCACAATCTCCTTCGAATCGTTTCTCAAAATCGATATTCGAGTGGGAGAAATCATTGATGCCCATTCTTTTCCGGAAGCAAGAAATCCGAGTTTTAAACTCACAATTGATTTTGGAGAGGGAGTCGGAATTAAGAAATCGTCTGCGCAAATTACCACGCACTACTCGACTGATTCACTAATCGGAAAAAAAATACTCGCTGTTGTTAATTTTAAACCCAGACAAATTGGACCTTTTCTTTCAGAAGTTCTAATTTTGGGGCTTTCAGACGAAAACAATGCAATCGTTTTGGGGGGATGGGATCACCCTGTTCCCAACGGGGCTAGGCTTCACTAAAGCATTTAACACTTGATAAAAGTATTTTAATTTACTTTATTCAAGAACACACCTTGAAGTTAAAGGACTTGACCAATGACTCATAGCATCATACCTCTCCAACTATGTTTAAATTTAAAATCTTTTTTTTAATGCTGACTCTTGGAACATCTGGAAGCGCTCTTGCGACGACGCCTCTGCTTCAAAGCTCCTTTAACGAAAAACATCCTTCACTCATTCCCTACGAAGGAAAATGCGAGGTAAGGCCCGCAGATCAATCCGATATTCAAACAGTCTCAGGTGCATTTGTTTTCGGAAAAGAGCACTTATTTCAGTACCAACCCTGGGTTTTAGTTTGTGACTCCAAAAAAGCAGGAACTTCATTCAAGATGCCTCTTCAGGTAGGTTTCATTCCAGAAGAAGCAGATCCACAACAAATAGAATACAAAGACATTGAGCTTGGGATAGAGCTTGGAGGAGATCTTGCTTCAAGATCCATTCGACTCCGAAAACTCGATGGAAAACCAGTTTCTTCTTTATGGGAAAACTTTACTGGTGGTTCTCTTAATCTCTCGCTTGGAGCTCGAATGAAGTTTCGATGGCTTAAGAATTCGTATGGAGTCAGAGCATTTTATCCTGGGTTTGGAGTTGGTATTGGGTTTTCTGCAGGATACGTGAATTTAAAATTCAATCCTATTTTTGATGAAGATTCAGAGGTGTTAAATGCCATGGAATTCATTAATTTAAGAAAACACGCAGTTGAAGACCTTTAATTAAAATTAAAACAATCAGATATACTTCAGTGTAATGACAGTTTTTTTAGAATAATCTTTTAGGAACATGACCTTATCTAGAAATCTTGGTATTTCAAAGTTGAATTTTGAAATACCAAGATTTCTAGATAAAACAAAAATGAATGTATGAACGAGTAAAAGAACTCAATGTTTTATACAAAAATAATTCTTAATTAAAACTGAATGACTGTAGACTTATTTTTTGTTCCTTTTTTAAACAAAAGAGAAACTTCCGATGTCGCTTGACCACAAAGTTTTTGTTGAACTTGCCATAAGTCCAATTCATCAACGTCTGTTCCATTGATTTTTAAAATTCGAGTGGAAACACCCAACCCTTTTGCAATTGCTTCTTTATAAGGAGAAACTTTTTTAATTCTTTTTACTCTCAATACTCGTTTTCCATTTTCATATTCAAACTTTAACTCTATCGAACGAGAAAGTTTGCGAGCAGAGTCATTAATCAAAGGTTCTCCAATCCAAAGTCTTCCGTGAGATAAATCTAAAAAAAGCCGCCGTTCACTTAAAAGCCCCATCCCAATACTGGTATCTAGACCCTCTTCTTTTGAAAAAACAGAATTAAAAAGAGGAACCCCATTACAAGAAAGATCTATTTTTTGATTTGTTTTTTTTGAAAAAACAACAGATGAAGTTTTTCCCATCCGCAAATAGGTCGGAACTCGATATGTTCTTATTTTTGTTTTCCAAGAACACTCACTCACTATTCTCCCTAAAGAATCACTTGAAATTTCAATCCAAGGTGTTTTTTTCAAAGCAAAACCAGATCGCTTCCATAAAAAAATATGAGACGGCACACTTCGATCAAACTCAACTACAAATTGTCTTAAAAAATCTTTTCCTAAAACACCATCACAACACGTCGACACATACTCTGGTGGTTGAAAGATTAAAGTAGGAGAAAGCCCTAGTTCACTGATTGAAACAGAAACACCACTCACTTCAAAATTCTGAACCGGAATTTTTTGAAAAGATGCCTTTTTCCCCCTCCAATGAAAATCTTCTTTTCTATGAATCCAACGATTGAGAAGCTTACGACTCACCCCTTGATTTTCAAGAGAAACCGGAGAAATTAAACTCCGATCTAAAGAAGGATCGATCAGAAATTTTCCAATAAATTGAACACCAGGATTCACTTCAAAGCTCGCCCTAATTGAAAAGGCACCGCCCCACAAACGAGCTGGAACTCTTCCTATTCTTTGATCATTTCCAGAAGCTTTTCCAAGAGCTTCCATTTGATCTTTCCATGGAAGCGGAGCAGTTCCTTTATTTTTTTTACAAGAATGTGTTTTTCTTGCCAAAAGGAGATAATGCTTCCACTCTTGTACTCGAATCGACTTTAGATTTTTATCCCTCCAAGAACGCTCCAAACCAATCAGCCAATTCTTAAAAATTTTCTGTCCAGTAATCATTGTTTGAGTTTTTGAGTCTGAGCGAACTCGACTCAACTGATTTTGTAAGTCGTATATTCTTTTTTTTAAGTGAGCTCCCCATGCCTGTGCTTCAAGCTTAGACGCAAAAGCTGTTCCTTCAGCAGTAGCAAATCGATCTCCAAATTTTTTAAAACAAGAGAACTGATCCATAGTACTATACCAAGGACCTGAAGGGCGAAGATAAATACGAGTTCTTGCAATCACAATATCTGCTTTTAAAACCCAGTTTTTTCCCTTTTGAATAGCGTCTAGCCCTTCAATTTCTAATTTTCTACGAAGCGCCCACCTTCTTCGATGTGGATTTTCCTCCTCAGGCATCCACTTCCATACGCTTTCTGTAGTGAGTGGATCATCAGAATACTCAATTTGATGATCCACACGAAATTCTGCAGCAGAAATTGATAAACAATTTAGAAAAACCAAAAGAGGTCCTAAAAGCCTTCTCACATCACTTCCCCTAACTGAAATTCCTCAAGTCTTAATTTTTCTGCCCAACGTTTTTGTATTCTGACTCGATAAAAAGTTCCCTTTTCCATAAAACGCTGCACTTCGATCATACCATACTGATGAACCATTGAATCAACACGACTCTCGGAGTAAGGAATCAAAATCTCAATTAAATGAAGTCCTTTTTTAAAGTGATTTAAAACTTGAGTTCGCAATTTTTCAACATCACTTTGATCAAGAGCGGAAATCATCAACGATCCGGGAGCCAGTAGTTTTGCCTGATTGATCTGTCCTCGATCTTTAAGTTGATCCTTCTTATTTAAAATAATAAAAATAGGCTTATCTTGAAGATCAAGTTCTCCAAGGAGCTCTTGAGTCACTCGAATCTCTTCTTTAATCTGATGGGAAGAAGAATCAACCACATGCAAAAGAAGATCTGCTTCATGACAAACTTCTAAAGTCGAACGAAATGAAGCAACTAAGGTCGTCGGAATCTTATTGATAAAACCAACAGTATCCATCGCCACAACCGGAGGTCGACAATCAGGATCAATCGCTCGAACGCTCGAGTCCAGAGTAGCAAAAAGCTTATCTTCTGCAAGAATTTGACTGTGAGTCAATGCATTTAAGAGAGTTGATTTTCCGGCATTTGTATAACCAATCAATGCTACTTTTAAAACATCTTCCCGAGAAGCTCTTTGAACGGCTCTCTGGGTTTTTATTTTTTCTAACTTGTCTTTTAAGGCATTCATTCTTCGACCCAAAAGTCTACGGTCAACCTCAAGCTGTTTCTCTCCCATTCCTCGGTTTCCAACGCCTCCTCCTCGTTGTCTTTCAAAATGAGACCAAAAATGAGTTAATCTTGGAAGGAGATACTGAAGTCTTGCAAGCTCCACTTGAACTTTTGATTCTCGAGTTTGTGCATGTTTAGAAAAAATTTCTAAAATAATTCCAGAACGATCGATGACCGGTCGCTTAAAAATTTTTTCAACATTTTTTAATTGATTTGGAGTCAAATCCACATCAACAACAAGTAAGTCTGCATCTGAAGCTTCAAACAAACCTTGAATCTCTTCAAGCTTTCCTTGCCCAAAATAGGTTCCAGGGTGAGGACGACGAATCGTTGCTAAATACTCCCCTTGAAGCTCAATTGAAAGCGTATCCAGAAGACGAACCATCTCCTGAAGAGATTCTGCTTCCTCTCCTAAGATCACTGCTCGAATCGCAGATTGATCTACTTTTAAAGGTAATAAGCTCGCATTTGGTTCTAGCACAGAGCGTTCTTTTTACACCAAAGACTCTCACTTGTAATCCCTTGAACAACCCGATATGACTCTTTTTATGGAAAAAGCAGTGATTAGTATCAATGGAATCATCACTCCGGCATCAGAAGCAAAAATCCCGGTCTTAGATCGGGGATTTATTTACGGAGATAGTCTTTATGAAGTGGCCCGGACCGTAAACCGAACGCCATTTCAATTAAATGAGCATTTTGATCGACTATGGAAATCGTCTTCTCTTTGTAAAATGCCGTTTACTTTTAGTCGGGATGAACTGCTCAAAGAAGTCCTTCAAACGATTGAAGCATTCAAAAAAAATGATTCTCAATCAGAAGTTTATACTCGAATCATGATTACTCGCGGAATTGGAGAAATGGGTTTAGGAAAATCTGCAGTACAAACAAAAAACCAAAGGGTGATTTATTGCAAAGGATTTGAGCCGATCTCTGATCAAAAATTTACGAGAGGAATGAGTCTTTGCTTTTCCTCTCGAATTCGGAATGATCGACGAGCGCTTGATCCAGCAATGAAGTCTGGAAACTACCTCAATAGTGTATTGGCTTACCTTGAAGCAGAAGAGCGTGGGTTCGACGACGCTATTCTTTGTAATGCTCATGATCAAGTAACTGAAGGTACAACCTTCAATCTTTTTGCAGTCATTAAAGGTGTACTTCGTACAGCGCCGCTATCCATTGGAATTTTAGATGGAATCACTCGAAGAGACGTCATTCGAGTTGCAAAAGAACAAAGCATCAACGTATTGGAGGAACCCATTCACAAAGACGAACTTCTTGCTGCAGATGAAATTTTTATCACAAGCACCCTCAGAGAAGTTTTTCCGATTTTAAAAATTGAAGACCGAAGCTTTGAACATCCTGGACCAATCACACAAAAACTACGAATTGCTTACCGAGAATGGGCTGCTCAATCATGACAGACTCTCAAATGATTGAATATTTAAAAAAAACAGCAATTGATGCAGCCTATGCTTCGGGCAAGGATTTAATGCGTTACTTTCAAAAACCACTCAAAATACGAGAAAAAAAAGGTGCAGGTTTAGTTACCAATGCAGATGTACTCGCTGAAAAAGCTGCATTAAAGATTTTGACTCGAGCGACTCCAGATTTTGGGATCATTGCAGAAGAATCAGGAAGAACCGAATCAAAAATTGGACGATGGATCATTGACCCACTCGATGGCACTACTAATTTCGTTCATGGGTTTCCAATGTTTTGTGTATCGATTGCAGCGGAATGGAAAGGCGAAGTTGTCGTTGGAGTCATTTATCACCCCCCTCTAAAAGACCTTTATGTTGCAATCCGAGGAAAAGGTGCTCGACTCAATGGTAAAAAAATAAAAGTCTCGGAAACCAAAAAAATAAAAGATTCACTTTTAACAACTGGATTCACCTATCGAAAAGATCAATGGCTCCAAGTAGAAATGCAGGCGTTTGAAAGCTTGAGTAAAATTGCACGAGCAATTAGAAGACCTGGAAGTGCGGCATTGGACCTTGCATATGTTGCGTGTGGAGTCTTTGACGGTTTTTGGGAACAAAACCTCTCCCCTTGGGATGTTGCTGCAGGAACTCTTCTTGTTCAAGAGGCAGGGGGGAAAGTTACTGATTTTAATAAGAAAAAGTCTCATTTCGAAGACAAAGAGATTATTGCATCTAACCCCAAACTTTATTCGTCCCTTCAAAAAGCTGTCGAAAGCAAGTATTGCACGTTGAAATAAGGTCTTTTAAAATAGAGCTTTAGAATCATTGAATGATTCTAATTTGATGGTCATCAGGAAGGACCCCGACTCTATGGAAGATGCAATCTCATCATGGATTTATTTGTTTTCACATTTCACCCCAGAAGCGATTCTTATTGAAACGGCTCTGATTTGTATTTTTATAGGTGTTTATGCTGTATTTTGGGTGAACAAAAAACGAAAAGTGGGAAGCATGAAGGACACCGTTCCCGCTGGAGTCATTCAAGTTTATCTCAACGAACTCATCGGAGATGCTCATGAACTTCGAAGTCAACTTTTTGGACTTCTCTCACAAATGGGAGTGACTCCTCGAACTTCAACTCCTCAACCAACCCCAATCGTCAATCCATCTGCAGAGGCCACAGATGCTCCGATGCCTACGGCAGTGCAATCCGATGACCCTGAACTTCAAAAAAAACTAGATGAACTATTCAAGAAAGTAAGTGCTCAGGAAAATTCCCTCGCCCAATTAAATACAGAAAAACTGAGACTTGAAGAAGAACTCAAAAACGCAAAAGCAAGTGCAGGAGGAGAAGGAGCACCTGCTGGTGGAAATGAAGATCTTGAAAATAAAATCAAAGAACTTGAATCTAGACTCAGTGAATACAGTGTAATTGAAGATGACCTTGCAAACCTAAAACAGCTCCAACAAGAAAACGAATCCTTAAAAAATGCGCTTCAACAAAAAGGAGGAGAACTCCCGGTCGACCAAGCTCCCTCAGAACCTGCTGCTGAAGAATCGACTCAAGAAGCAAGCTCTGAAGAAACAACAGAACCAGGTCCTGAAAGTGAATCTGAAGAACCTGCTGCTGATTTCGAGGGACTTGTTGATGCTGTTGAAGAAAGCTTAGAAGAAAAACCAGCAGAAGAAGCTCCGCAAGAAGCGACCGCGGATGAACCAGAAGCTACTTCAAAAGAAGAAACTCAAGAAGAAACACCAGCTCAAGAAGCCGCTGCAGATAAACCAGAACCTGCTGCCGGAGCCGAAAGCCAACCCGAAGAAACAGTAGAGGCTTCCTCTGAACCTTCACCTCTCGAAAATGTAGGATCAAGCGATGAAGACCTTCTCTCTGAATTTGAAAAAATGCTTAACGGTTAGTATAGGAATTTACGTACTCACTTTACCCTCATGGGGATCCCCTCTTTCTCAAACGCTCATTACTCAAATGAAGCATCAAAAAAAGAGGGATTTTAGACCTCTCATTCAAGAATGGAATAGAAAATACGGAACGAAGGCTGTTACGTCCCTACTCGAAATTGCACATCAAAAAAAATACTCTGATTCGATTCGATACATGGCTTTAATGGGTGCAACACGAATGGGAGGAAAAGCAATTGTTCCTCAAGTCATTCCTCTGCTGAATGATTCCTCATGGATGCTCAGAAGCGCTAGTCTACGTACACTAGGGATCCTTCAGTCTCAATCAGCCTTATCTGAAATGATCAAAATTTTAAAAAAAGATAAAGCTCTTGTTGTACGCCATGACGCTGTCCTTGCTCTTCAAAAACTCAAATCAAAAAAAACAATAGATGCATTTATTTTTGCGATCAAGGACTCAAAGAACTACTACAAAGGAAAAGCTCAGTGGATTCCACAACGAGCAATTGCTGCCTTGGAAGAGCTACCTCTTCGATTCAGTGATTTAAAAAAAATGAAAGAACTTCTTGAAATAAAGGATCAAGAAATTGTGCTACAAACAATCAAAGTTTTTGAAAAAGTGACGGGAAAAAAGAGCTCAAAACAAAGCTTCTCTCAAAAAATAAAGTTCTGGGAAGAACAGCTCCAAGGTTAAAAGTTAAAACTCAATGGGTTCATCAAAATTTGTTTTTTCAATCGCCCTTTGTCTTTTTTCTTGTTCAACTCGACGAATACGAATTTTCATAGAAATCAAACGACCAATTCGATAAAGAAGAGTTTCTTCCTCGATCCCATCTGTTTCTTTATTTACCCATCCTTCTAAAACATCTTGCTGAATGATTTGAGCTTTTCGAACAGTGATCTTTACAGATTGAACTCCGTTATAAAATCCTTCAGAAACCAAAACACGATACCTAAATTTCGCTTTTAAGTAAGTTTGACTTCCTCCATATGCATCGACAAAGTTTCTCAAAGCGGTATTCTCGGTCCATCGCGTTTGAACCATTCCTGTGGAAGGATTAGAAATATCTAGATTATAACTTTTAAGGGCATCAAGAACAGACTGCCAAGCAGTCTCTCGATCTGTTAAAAAAATTTTTGAAAATGGTGTATCAATATCACCACCTACACTTTTAATATACGCCCTCATACAGCCAGTGCTCATGAGGGCATATATTAAAATAAAAACAGAAAAAAAACGTTTCATCTGTTAAGTGTAACGTTTTATTACTCTTTGTTCAAACGTCCGGTGGATCGAGCAAACCGTTCCAAAGACTGAATTGCTGCCTCTCCAGAGAAGTCTTGATAGTTAATAGCATTCCCAAGATCCATATACATTTGAGAAATACCTTCAATTTCAGAACGATCTTCTCTTTTTGTTAGATCAATCAAAAGTCCTTTTGATGCAGGAACCGCATAAATCACTTCTGCAGGAGTACTATTGGCATGATTAATCACAGCAACACCGAGCTGTTGTCCTTGAGGCTCTAAAAAAAGTCTTTCAGGAAGTCTTTTCCATTCTCCTAAGGCCACTGGGGTTAGAAACTCTGAAAGAATTACTTTTTTCTTCATAAGAACTTTTTGCCTAAGAACACCAGAAAGACGAAGCCCCTTGTCTGCGAGTGCAATCGCCATCACTCCATCTTGTAAAACTGCCCCACCGGAAACGGCTACACGAACATCTGCCCCTTTATAAAGTTTCACATCGGTAGGAATCATCAGTGAAAGATCATTATTAAAATCAAAATAAGAAGCAATCAGTACATCTGACTCAAAACTGGGTTTCATCGGTCTCACACGAACACTGCCAGCTAAATCGACATTCCCTCGAATGTCTTGTTTAAATTCACGGTCAGTCACATCAAAAACACCTGAGTAACCGAATTTTTTAATCTTCATGTGATTTAAAATTCCAAGATTGAATTTTTTTCCAGAGATCACTTGATCTAAAATGACTTGAGAAGGAATTTCACCTTGTAACCCAACAAGCATTACTCTCTCTCCCTCAAAAAGAGGAAGCCGATATCTAGGTTTATTTAGTTTCACTGGAAAAAAACCAAAGTTCACAGATTGCTTAGGAAGAACTAAATTTGAAGGAATATCCACTTCTGTTCCTGAGACTGGAATTTGATCTTTAAGTGGGGAAAGAAAATTACGATGATCAAAATAGACGAGATCTAACGCACTCATGCTTTTTGCAACAATTCCTGCTTGAATCTGAGATTTTCCAGATCTCACAGGAAAATCTGTTAACGTTCCATGAACCAGTGCATTTGCTTCACCAGGTCTAAATTTTCGTAAATAAACAGTAAGATTTTGATTCAAAAGCCCTGCAACAGAAGTTGTTAAATATCCATCCATTTGTACACTTAATGTTGAATGAATATCAAAAGGAGTCTCTAAGGAAACCGTCCCTCGCTCCCCTGTCACACCAGAAAAGTTTTCTTGAATCACAGGCCCCAATTGATTCAAGTACTCTCCAGACGCAACGACAGAAGCTCCCTCAACAGGAGTCAATGATGCTTCATCTAAAACTCGAATCACCATAGGTTGCCCCGTTCCTCTTGGGCTCAAATCAAATCCAATTCGAGCTCCATAAGCATGAACTCCTATGAGTACTGAAATTATCACTAAAAAATGCTTCATCATCCCCCCTTTGGTCTGGTTGCATCGATTGTGTTAAAAAATTGACCCTAGACTACAAAAAGCATTTGCTCCCTGTCAATGGAACATGGGAAAAGGAAAGACATGAAACCTGAAACACTCATGAATGAAATCAAAACAGTTCTGAGCTTAGAAGCACAAGCAATACAAGACTCTATCTCCACTCTCAACAGTGACCAATGGAGTCACGCGCTTGAACTTTGCGTAAAGACCCTTGAAAATGGCGGAAAAATTGTTGTTACAGGAATTGGAAAAAGTGGGAAAGTAGGACAGAAAATCGCTGCAACCCTTTCAAGTACAGGAAGTTTAGCCATCTTCCTCCATCCAACTGAAGGACTTCATGGAGACTTAGGGGTCGTGACTTCCCGAGACATTGTGTTAGCACTCAGCTATACAGGGAACACAGAAGAACTCTTGAAAATCGCACCTTCGCTCAAATCTAGAAAAGTAGCGTTAATTTCAATTACTGGGAATGGAAAATCACGTCTTGCTGAACTATCTGATGCAATACTAGAAGCCAAAGTCGCGCAAGAGGCCTGTCCTCATAACCTTGCTCCAACGACAAGCACCACGCTTGCTTTAGCCTTTGGTGACGCTTTGGCTATTGCCTTAATGAAACTTCGTAAACTTGATGAAAAAACATTCGCACTCAATCATCCAGGAGGGTCTTTAGGGAAAAAACTTACTTTTTTAGTACGAGACGTTATGCATCCACTTGAGCATCTCCCCATTCTGACAAAAGAAGCCACTGCAGAAGAAGTGATAGGGATCACCACTGAAAAAAAACTTGGAGCTGCTCTCGTGATTGATGAAGGAACTCTTTTGGGAATTATCACTGACGGTGACATTCGACGAGCCCTTCAAAAAAAAGAAGCTTTTTTTAAATTAAAAGCTGAAGATTTAATGGGAAAAAACCCTACGGTTGTCTTTGAGGATACTCTGGCAATCGAAGCCCTTCGTACAATGGAAGATCGTCCAAGTCAGATATCAGTCTTACCTGTTGTGAATGAGAAAAACCAAATAAAAGGACTATTAAGACTCCATGACCTCCTTCAAAGCTTCTAATAGCATCCCTGATGATGTCTGTGAGAAATGTGGTGGAGGAATGAATCCTCGTCCTCTTGCCCCTTATCCAGTGAAACTTCAAATTATTTTTGGAGTCAGTTTCTTGGCTTTTTTACTCACTTATGATTCTTTAACCGAACATAAAAGTCTTTTATGGATCTGGAGTGGAATACAAGTTATTCTCGGTCTGTTTTTAATTCAGGGTCGACGAAAAGCATCTCGGCGAGTTTTGCGTTGCGCCCGGTGCGGCACTGAATTATCATGATGAAATTGTTAGCCCTTTATTATTAAAACCCCAAATGGGAGGCCATGTGTCAAAAAAGAATTTAGCATTATTATTAGGACTTACTCTTGGACTCGCGTCATGCACCAATGGCGATGCAAAACCAAAAATCGTTTTTAAAGAACCACCAAAAGCAGGTGTACTTGCAAAAATCGGCGGAAAAGAACTGAGCCTTGAGCAATTGGTAGGAGAAGATCAAATCTCTTATTACGAGACTCAAAAAAAAGAATATGAATTTTTAATGGATCGAATCCACAGAAACATGGAGACCATCCTTATTGGAGCGGAAGCAAAAAAAGAAAATCTTTCTGTTGATGATTTCATCGAGAAAAAAATTATTGCTGGAAAAGGAAAACCTTCAAAATCTGATGTTGAAAATTTTATTAAGGAAAAGAAAATTCCAAAAGCTCAACTCAATGATTCTATTCGAGGCCGAATCAAAGATTATCTTAGTCAGAAGAAAAAAGCGGATCTCGTTGAAGCTTACGTTGCAAAGTTAACTAAAAATAACCCTGTTGAAGTTTATATTCAAAAACCAAAACTCAACGTGAAAGTCGACATCGGAAAATCACCAGTTTGGGGTGGAAAAGATGCAAAAGTCACTATTGTTGAATACTCTGATTTTCAATGTCCATTCTGTTCTAGAGCGCTTGACTCTTTAGAAAAAATCAAAAAGAAATATGGGAAAAAAGTGAAAATTGCATTTAAACACTTCCCTCTTCCAATGCACGGACAAGCTAAGCCTGCATCAGAAGCTTCGATGTGTGTTCATGAACAAAACGCAGATAAATTCTGGGCATATCATGATATTCTTTTTGAGAACCAAAGAAAACTTTCTCCAGAAGATCTTGTCAAATATGCAACAAAAGTCGGTGTTGATACTAAAAAATTCGAAGAGTGTGTGAAATCAAAAAAATTCGCATCCTTCGTTGAAAATGATTTAAAAGCAGGAGAAACCCTTGGAATCAGATCAACCCCAACTTTCCTTGTGAATGGTAATTTAGTCAGCGGAGCTCAACCTTTTGAAGTATTCAAAGAGATCATTGATGCTGAATTGAAGTAATTGACTTTTACTTTAAGTAGAAAGAAAAGGCCTGACTTTGTCAGGCCTTTTTTTTTCTCGTTTCTATGCCATAATCAAACCATGAATTTTGAAGGATACCCTTGCTCATGGATTAAAGAAGTTCTCCAAATCAATCAAGAGAACTTGTTCTCATTTTTTAACCAAATACAAACAGATTCCAGAAAAATAAAACCAGGTGATCTCTTTGTCCCTCTCAAGGGAGATTCTTTTGATGGACATGACTTTATTCAACAAGCAATTAAAGCTGGAGCAACAGGAGTCCTTACAGAACTTCCATTTTCTTCATCTGAAGTCGATGTTTTTGAAGTCAAAGACACCTTAAAAGCTTATGAGGCTTTAGGTGTTTCTTGGAGAAAAAAATTCAACCTCCCAATGATCAGTATTATTGGAAGTGTTGGAAAAACAACAACAAAAGAAATGATTGCTTCATTTTTACAAGCAAAGTTTCAATTCGTCCACAAAACCATTGGAAGTCAAAATGGCATGATAGGAATTCCAATGACTTTGTTGGAAATAAGAAAGCATCATCAATGCTCAATTGTAGAAATTGGAATTGATTCAATTGGAACCATGAAAAAACATATACAAAATGTTTCTCCTACTCACCTCTTAATGACTACATTAGGACCAGAGCACCTTGAGTTTTTAAAAGATATTGAAACGGTTGTGAGTGAAGAATGGAGTGGAATACAAGAGGCTACAAAGCAAGGAGCCACTACAATTGTAAACTTAAGCGACCCTCTTCAAGCTCCGTTGATTCAAAATGAACAAACCTATGGATTTGAAAAACAAGCAACCGTGTATTCTCAAATAGAAGAAGGACATCTTCTTATTGAAACAAAAAAACAAAAATTTAAAGTCCCCCTTTTATTAGAAGGACTTCATCATGCTCTGAATCAGACCGGAGCCATTGCTGCTACTCTTGAAGTCGGACTTCAACCCGAAGATTTTCAAAAAGGAGCTTCTCTTTTTTCCCCTGCTGAAGGAAGAGCTCAAATGAAAGAACTCAATGGAATTCAATTTTATTGTGATTATTACAATGCGAACCCGACTTCAATGCTTGCAGCAATCAAAACACTACAATCACATAAAAACCGACAATGGTACGTTTTAGGAGACATGCTTGAACTCGGTCCCAAAGAAGTTGTTTTTCATGAAAACCTTGCTCAACCGATTATTGATGCAAATCCTTACGGAGTTTACCTTCATGGCCCATTAATGAAATCTCTTTGTGACAAACTCAAAAAAAAGGGGTTTTCAGGGGAAATTGAATTTTTTGAAAATCGAGAAAAACTAGCTAAACAGTTGATTTTAAAAATAAAAAATGGAGATCTTATTTTCTTAAAAGGCTCTCGAGGACGAAAAATAAGAGAAGTCTGGTATTTTTTAGAAAGTCATTTTAAAACCCTTTCATCATGAATACACAGATCATTCCTGCAAATGAGGAATCCATTATCGAAGCAGCCAGACTGCTCAATGAAGGTAGGCTCGTTGGATTGCCAACAGAAACTGTTTACGGTCTAGGAGCTTCAATTGAAATTGAATCTGCAATTCAATCAGTCTTTAAAGTGAAAGAAAGACCTTCATATGATCCGCTAATTGTCCATATTCCATGGGAATCGAATCAAGACTTAGAATCATTAAAACAATGGGTTAATCTTGACGGGTTTTCAAAAAAGAGGAAACAGCAAATTTATTCACTCACTTCGGTCTTTTGGCCTGGTCCATTGACCTTAGTTCTTCCTAAAAACGAAACTATTTCAGACAGTATTACCAGTGGTTTACCAACAATTGCTCTTCGTTCTCCCTCTCATCCAGATTTTCAAAAACTTTTAAAAAAAGTGCCAAAAGGAGTTGCTGCTCCAAGTGCGAACCGCTTTGGAAAAATCAGTCCAACTCGTGCCAGTCACGTACTTCAAGAACTGGATGGAAAAATTCAAATGATTTTAGATGGTGGACCTTGTGATATCGGAATTGAGTCAACAATCTTGCTTGTCACCGAAAATGAATTAAAAATTTTAAGAAAAGGTGAAATTTTACCACATCAAATTGAAGAACAAGTGAATGAAACGCTTCTTATTGATACGACATCTACATCAAAACCCCAGGCTCCAGGACAGCTTGAACAACACTACGCTCCTGAAAAACCATTTTATCTTCTCCCTGAATCACTCTCCAACATGAGTTCATCACAAAAAACAAAAATCAAAGATCTCATTTCAGATTCAGTAGATCAGGTCGGAATCCTAACCTTTGAAGAAAACCCACACCTTGTTGAATCAGAACTCTCTCATCTGATCGAAAGAATGATCACATCCTATTCCTTGACCGAAAACACCTCGACTCAAGAGCTCTATCTTGGATTCAGAACTCTTGATGACTCTGAAGTTGATCTTATCCTTTGTGAACCATGTCCATCGTATTTTCGAAATACTGAATCAATTATGGACCGCATTCAAAGAGCAACCCAGAAAATCTAGCAATAAAGCTAATCAGTTAAAAAACTAGTTCTCCAATTTTCAATGACTACATCTTTAAAAATAAAGTCTTGATCCCCACAATAAATAACTTTTCCAAAACGTCCCTCATGAGGAAAAGACGCTTCTTTTATGAGTTTATTAAAATAATTGATATTCTTAATAAATGAAGAATTAAATGTTTCAGACTTTTTAATTTCAATCGGAAAAAGAACAGAAGAGCGATCATCCAATAAATCAATTTCATGCCCCTTTTGATCTCTCCAAAAATAATACTGAGAAGGAAGCCCTTGATTCATTTTATTTTTAACAAATTCGCTAACAACAAAATTCTCAAATATATTTCCTCGTAATGGATGATTCTCTAATTGTTTTTTTTCGTATATACCAAGCAGATAACAAAGCAAACCTGTATCATAGAAATACAACTTTGAAGACTTTACAATCCTTTTATTGAAATTTTTAAAATGAGCAGGAAGACTAAAACAAATATATGTGGTTTTTAATGCTGAGATCCACTGTTGAATAGTGGGAGCACTCACTCCAACTTCATTTCCAAGAGATGAATAATTAATCAGCTGCCCTGCTCTTCCAGCTGCAAGCCTAACAAAGTTTTCAAACAAGTCTATATTTTTAAGTTGAGTAATTAAGCGAATGTCTTTTTCTACATAAAGTTGAAAATAGCTCTGATGCCAAGAACGAGAATTTAATTTTTTATCATAAATTTTTGGATACCCTCCTTGAATAAGAAGCTCATCTAAATCTATTTCTTTATTTTTTTGATAAATTTCACGAAAACTTAAAGGTAGAAGTTCGAACAACTGAGTTCTTCCTGCCAAAGTTTGAGTAATACTATCTACAAGCATCAATCCATTAGATCCGGTAAGAATAAACTTTTTATCGTTGTTCGGGTGATCAACGATTCCCTGAATATATGAAGACAGCTTTGGAACACGTTGAAATTCATCTAAAATTACATTTTTTGATAATCCTCTAAGAAAGCCCTTAGGGTCCTCCTGTGCTCTTTCTCTTTCATCCGGATTTTCAAGTGATCGATATTCAAAATGAGGAAAAAGAACTTGCACCAAAGTTGTTTTCCCTGACTGTCTTGGTCCAAGAAGAGTCAAAATGTCATATGACTGAAGACTATCTAATAAAATAGAGGAAAGCTCTCGCTGATACATCCTTTGATTCTACAGCAGTAAAAAACAGTGTCAATTAAAAGTTTTACTTTTAATTGACGCCAAAAAAGTTCCCGAAAATACGGAAGGTCTCCCGTTCTATCCAGAATCGGAGAACCTTATTACTTACTAAGGATTTTTCCCCAATCAGGTAGATTAAGATCTTGCGTTGCAATTCGAGTCGTAACAAGTTCAAAAAGATTGACCATTTTTAAATCAGGGGTCTCAATTAAGTCAGCCACTCCCCATTCAATCAAGTCACCAAAAACGGCTTGATAGTCTTGTGGAGATAAAGGACCAAAAGGTAATGACCCACAAAGGTATGCGACTTTAGGTTCTGAAGTAGGATTCCCTTCATATTGAACTTGAATAACGCTTTCAGGAACTCCACCACAATAAGTGACCTGAGGCAAAGGAGCATCAGGTGCTTCTATGTCAATATACACCATTGGTACTTTTCCAAATGGAAAATCAAAAGTCTTTTCCACTCCTACTGCTAATCCCATTCCTTCTTTATGTTTTTGACAAAAACCACACCACTGAGCTCCATAAGTCGTAACAGAGACTTCAATTTTTTTATATGAATCTCCTGGCTGATTTGTTGAAACTTGTTGTGCTGGACAAGCACTGAACAAACCCAGCATCATAAAAAGTCCAAAAATTTTAATTTGTTTCATTGACTCATTCTCCATTTGTCTGAGGGGTTACATTTAAATCCGTAAAAAAATGAAAATAAATTCCATCATTGGGATTATCTCGGTACGCTTTTATCTCTTTATTCGTAAGGACTTTCTGTAAATTTCTCTCTACAACATGGAGAGATCCTTCCGAGATCGCATCTCGTGTTTGCTGATTCAATTTACTTAAAAGAGTAAACGCATCATCAACAGTACTGAATTGAGAAAAACTTTGATAAGACAATTCCGGCTCAGGAAGTCCCATTTCAACAAGGTCTTTTCTGGAATATCTTGTTAATAAAACAGAATAGACAAGCGACTCAATAATAAGAGCTTGGTCATAGGGAACTCCGTTAAAAGCAGATGTATACTCCATCAAGTAATGTCTTCCGATCACCAAAGAATCTGAATCACAAGGCTTGGTTAGATCTAAAACTGAAATTTCTGGATTAACATCATTTTTACCCCAAGATTCAGCAATTAAGTTTTTTAAAGCAAAAGTGTTTTGCCAAACTTCTTTTCCCTCGAGAGTGTAAGCAAAAAATCGAGTGTGATACCTTTGAAAGTTCTCTTTTAACCATCGATGGTTTGAATCAGAAAACGAAAGAAGACTCATCATGCACACGCCTGTGCCACTATCGCATAGATGAGTTTTTAAAAGAACTAGTGCAAATTTTTGATCCGGACGGTTTTGCTTTGCATGTTCACAAACTTGGCGAGGAGAGTAAAAATTTTCATTTAAAAGAATTGGAAAATCAGAATCCACAACCACAGAGGGGGGGGTTGTATTTTCGGGAGGACGGCAAGCAGAGAAGAGAAAAGGGACAATTATCAAAAGATTGAAATGCCTGAACGTGAAAGTCTTCATATGGAAGACTTATGACACATTAAGTCAAAAATCGAGCTTTTATCTATCTTATTTTAAAAAAACAGACTTTTTTCATACACTAATCCTGTGTTCTGAAAAAAGCCTGCTCCCTACCCCCGATAAATTTGAACTAAAAGATTACCATTTAGGTAAAGTAGTAACTCCTGCGTCTTGCTTCTTGAAATAAACGTTATAACCGTCCACTAAATTCTGATCTTCATTTTCCAGAAGTTCTACGACAGACCACTCAAGCGCTCTTCTAAAAACACTCTGATATTGCTCTCCTCGTCCAACTGGAGCTGCTCAACAAAAGAAAACTCTTCTCTTCTTTAATCGAGTGGGAAACAATACCTCAGCTACTGTCAGAGGAATACCTCCACATTGATCAATTTTTGGAGCTTTCACATCTGACTTCTCAGTATCAATATAGACCATAGGTACCTTTCCAAACCCATAATCAAAAACTTTTTTTACACCGTCTTCCAATCCCATTCCTCTTTTATGAACGTTACAGAAATGACACCAAGAAGCTCCATAAGTGGTAACTGAAACTAAAACAGCAGCTCGAGATGCACTTTCTTCATTCACTTCCTGGCTCATTGCCACATCTTTTTCAAGCGCAGTCTCAACTTGTTCACATCCGGTAACAACAAACAACGCAATGATACCTAAAACGGAAATAACTTTATTCATAAAAACTCTCTCTCTCTTTCTTTAGTTTTATTTTTTTAGTTGTAAGTGACTCATGAGATGAAAATAAAAAGCTGAAAAATGTTTTTTGTTTATTCGCTCTTTTTCTCGATCGGTAATCGTGTAGTTTTTTTGCCGAAAATCAATTGTAAATGCTTTCCTAGCAATACTTTTTTCAGTCTGAAGATCTATTTTTTTTAAAGCTTTACCTAGATCCTGATCAAAATCTGTTTCAGCAAAAAGGTCATCTCGATACTCAGGAGTTTCAATCCCTTTTATTTCTAACTCGGTTGAACTGTATCGACGTCTAAGTAAAGAATAAACAAGCTCTCCAAGAGCAGAGGCCCTTTGTTTTCTTTTCAAAGAAAATGCGTTTGGATAATTCATGAGATAATCTCGACCGATCACAAGGTCGTCTGCATCACAAGGTCGAGATAAGTCAACCACTGCGACTTCAGGATTCACATCCCCTTTTCCCCAAGCCTCTTCGATTAAATTCGCCATTTTTATCGACTTATGTTGCCAAACTGTATTTCCTTCTAACGTGTATATAAAAAAACGAGAATGATAGGTTTGAAAATTCTTTTGGATCCATTGATTATCTGGATCAGCAATCGAAAGCAGGCTCGTTGCACATACTCCTGTCCCAAAATCACAAAGATGTGTTTTTAAAAGAACAAGAGCAAACGCCACAGTTGAATTTTGTAGATGAGCATCTTCACAAACCTGTTCAGGTGTATAAAGTTTTTCATCTAACAACGTAGGAAAAGGGATCTCCGAAGACTCTTTCTTTACAGACTCTTTTTTTACGAGCTCTTTCTGTAATGAAGCCTCTAAATCTTTAACGTCTGCAGGCCCAAAACAAGCTGAAAAAAGAAGGGGTACACATAACCACAAAAAATTTATTTTTTTCGAAAACTCTCTCATGAAAGAATCGCTATGACGCTAAGCAAAATCTGTCGAGCTTTATTTTCATTAAAAAAAACATACTTTTTTTATATGACAAAAATTCACAAAATTTCCTCATTTTAAAAAGAAAATCCATTTACACTAAACTCCATGAAAACAATTTTTATCTTCTTTCTTCTTCTTTCTTTGAAAAGCTACGCCACAGTGGATACTCATGCCCATCTTTTCATGAAAAAAGGACTCACCTGGGCTTTTAATGGAGACTTCTTTGATCCCATTCAAGCTTCTTCATGGAAAGATGGACTCTCCTCACAAGCCAACCCAAAAACCTTAAATGAGTCAGGTGCATCGATTGTCGTTATTTCTTTGTATGCGAATCCATTTTTTACCTGGGACATGAGAGACTCCATTCGAACTCAAATCAAACAACTCCATCAATTTTTGGAGCAAAACCCCCAGTGGGTTCTAGCAAAATCATCCAGTGAAGCACAAACTGCTCTAAAAAAAAATAAGTCTGTCTTGATTTTAAGTTTAGAAGGAGTGGAAGGTATCTTAGAAAATGATCAAGACATTGAAGAATTTGTCATCCAAGGAGGAATTCGAATAGTCACACTTTTACATCTGATGGATGACAAGCACGGAGGAGCTGCATTTTTAAAAGGTTTTCGTGTCTGGGCAAATCCAATTGCATTTATTCAATCCTTTTTTCGTCCACGTTATCATGACTCGGTTCCTGTGAATCCCAGAGGACTTACTCCAATTGGAATTAAACTTCTCAAAAAACTTATTGCAAAAAATGTTTGGATTGATCTTTCTCATGCAACAGAAGCCAGCGTGAAAGATATACTCCCTTTCATCAAAAAAGCTCAGCACCCCCTCCTCTTTACTCATACGACTTTAAGAAAATTTTCTCCGGGTGAACGAAGCATATCAGAATCCCTTCTTTATAAAGTAAAAGAAACAAACGGAATTGTTGGACTCTTAGTGAGTGAAGAAAGAATGCTCGATGGCATCATACAAACTCAATCATGTGCTGATAGTTTTGCGGCAACTGTAATTCAGTGGAATTATTTAGTGTCAATCATTGGCCCTTCTCATGCCACTCTGGGGTCAGACATCAATGGATCTGTTCATGGACTTGCTCCACCTCAATGTTCAACGGACACACCACTCGATCAAACTGGATTTTTTCACATAGGACATCACAAATACTTGTGGCCTGCTTTGAAAAAAAGAGGTGCTCATTTGCCCAAAAACCTTCAGGAATTTGATGATACTTTTTTAGAAGCATGGTCAAAAGTTAAGCCTTAAGTAGCCCCAAAAGGCCCCACCATTCATTTTTTTGAGAAACTGCTTCCCAGGTCACTCCAAGTGCAGAGTACCTTGATTGGATTTCCTTCACATCAGACTCAATAAGACCAGAAAGAATAATTCTTCCTCCAGGTCGTAATCGTTGAATGAGAGCATCACTGAATTCAATGAGTACGGGCCTTAAAATATTTGCTATAACCAAATCATATGATTGATCTTCAAGAGAAGAAATAAACTGAACTTTTGATTCAACACCATTGAGTTCAGCATTTTCTTTTGCATTGTCAACCGCCAAAGAATCAATTTCAACACCCAAAACAGAGGAAGCACCCAATAATGCAGCAGCAATAGAAAGGATTCCGGAACCACTTCCGAAATCCAAAACAGAAGGAGACCCCTTCCATGAAAGGTTTTCCATTAACTCCAAACACAACTGAGTTGTTTCATGTGTTCCCGTTCCAAATCCTGCTCCAGGAAGAATTCGCAGAGTTCTTTTATTTGAATCTTTTTTTTTCTCCCAGCTTGGAACCACTTCCCAGTTTTTACCTAAAGAAAAACGTTTAAAACTTTTTTTCCACTCAGCATTCCAATCTTCAGGAATCACTTCTTCAATCGCTCTTACTTCTTTATTCTGTAATGCAAAAGAAAGCCATTCTTGAGCTGCACAAGCCGCTTCTTGACTCGAGAAATAAAGAGTAACTGTTGCTTTTCCGGCTTCATTCTTAGATGCAACCCAATCTCGATTAACAGGAGTTTCTCCTGAGTCCAAAATCCAAGCCTGTTTCTCAACTCCAAGATCGAATGCTTCCTCAGAAAGAACGGTTCCCTCATGAATCCCAACAAGCCCTTGTTCTTTCCAATGCTCCCAAAATAAACCGAGTAGTTGCTCCAAAGAGAGCCCCTGATCCATATAAATGATCTGAGAAGACTCTTTGAAACTCACTGAAAAGCGATAGGTAGCCTGATTCATGGATTAATCACGAGAAGTGGGAGTCGATCCATTACCTTCAGGATTATTCCGTCTTTGTGTTGGCTTACGTCTCCCTCGTTGATTATTATTTCTCCGTTGATTTCTTCCTCGGTTCCCAGGATTACGGTTTCGGCCATTTCGATTGTTATTTGCAGAAGGACTCATTGGAGGCGTTCCTTCACCATAATTTGCTAGAGCCGCATCCTGAGCTGCCTGAGCCCTTAAAAAGGCCAATCGATCCTCTTCACTCTCAAAATCATCATTCGAAGGACTCCAATTTTTAGGTTCATTAGCCTCTTTTACTGGAGCTGCGATATTTCCATTCACTTCATTTTCTACACCAGATGAAGAATCCGAATTTCCAGAAGAAGATACTTGATTTCCGATTGAATCTGAATCCGTTTCTTGCTTTGAATCTTCAGAAGGTCTTCGATTCCGATCCGATGTTTTCTTATGATTTTTCTGTTGAGATCTTTTTTTATTATTATTTCTCTGATGATTACGAGCCGGTCGAGTCGTCTGTATCGGCTTCAAAGAAGCATCCCCAGAAACTTCAAATTGTTCATCATGGAAATCACCAACCGCTTGTAAGTAAATCTGTTTACGATATCTCTTTTCTAGATGATCAATCACTTCGCGTTCTTCTGTCGCTAAAATTTCAATGACATCAGGATGACACTGAACAAGAATCTTTTTAATTTCCCTTTCGATTCCAGTTCTCTCAATCTCTCTTAAAACTTCGTATGCAACTGTCTTTCGACTCTTTACGTATCCTCGAGATTCACAATGACGGCAAGGTTCACACATGGTTCGAACCATAGTGTCTCTCGTCCGTTTTCGAGTCATTTCGATCAGTCCCAACTCAGAAATTTTTAGAATTGTTGGACGAGCTCTATCCTTGGCAAGCGCATCTTCAAGGGTTCTATAAACTCTTCTTTTATTTTCATCTTTTTCCATATCGATTAAATCGATAATAATAATTCCACCACAATTTCTCAGACGAAGCTGATAAGCAATTTCTTCAACTGCTTCGAGATTTGTTTTTAAAATTGTATCCTCAAGATTTTTCTTACCAACAAATCGTCCTGTATTCACATCAATAGCAACCAATGCTTCTGCTTGATCAACAACAATATAACCACCAGACTTTAACCAAACTTTTCTCTCCAAAGCTCGATGAAGCTCCGTTGATATTCCATAAGCATCAAAAATAGGAATATCTCCTTGATACAACTCAACTCGGTCTTCAATTTTTGGCATAAATCGAGATACAAAGGACTTAATATCATTGTAGTAATACTTTGAATCTACAATAATTTTACTGATATCTTCGTTGACCCAATCTCGAATAGAACGAAGGACAGTGTTCATATCTTCATGAATTAAGGCTGGAGCAGAAGTCTCATCCGCTTTCTTTTTAATTTGTTTCCAAAGCTGGTCAAGGTATTCCATATCTTTCTTTAACCAAGTTTCAGCATCCTTACCGCCACTCGCAGTACGAACAATAAATCCATAATTTTCTGGTCGATTGTCTTCAACAAAATTTCTAAAACGACGACGTTCTTCATCTTTCTCAATTCTTCGAGACACCCCTACATGATCGATGGTAGGCATACAAACAAGATGCCTTCCTGCCAAACTCACATGACAAGTTAAACGAGCTCCTTTTGCTGCAATCGGATCTTTTGCAACTTGAACGATCACTTCTTGACCTTCTTTTAAAATTTCATCAATACTTACTCGACTTTTTCGAGGACGATTAGAAGGTCTGCTCCTAATCTTTTTATCTCGTCCTCTTCTTTCTCGAAATTCCGATCTTTTACGAATTTTATCTCCAGTAGAGTCTAACGATCGAACAGTAGAACCAGCAGGGCTCTGTGTTTCTTCCCCAACCATACTACTCATCGCTTCTCGATCAGAGGCACTATCTCCAGCTTGGGCAACCTCTTCATGATAACTTTCCGGCAAACCGTGGTAATTTTTTTTCTTACGATCTTGGTTTTTGTTACGATTCTGTCGTGGACGTCGATTGTTCTTTTTTTTCTGGTTTGATTCTGAGGTAGACTGAACTTGGACATCTTGAGATGAGTCTTCAACTGAATGCTCTCCTTGCTCAGTCTTTTGTTCATCACTAAGTGACGGTTCCTCATTACTTTCTTTTTCTACTGAAGATACTTGAATCTCTTGAGTAGATTCTTGTGCAGGAGGAGCAAGAGTCCCTTCAACCGCCTCTGGCTCATCGTCAGTGGCCATAGCCTGAGAATCCTCTTCGTCACTCTCATCAGAATCAAGCGTTTCCTCTTCTTCTAACGTATCCTCTTCATCTTCATAATCATCTTCAGAAGAATTTTCAGAATCCTCTTCTTCAAAGTCTTCATCCTCTTCTCCGTCGTTATCAACGGACTCAGTATCGCGTAGCTCTTCTACATGCTCAATCGCTTCTGCTAAGGCCTCTGCTTCAACTTCCTCATCTAAATCAGAGTCTTCTCGATCTTCATCCTGAGACAATTCAGTATTTGCTTTTTTATCCTTATCGTAATGAAAAACATCATCCACATATAAAAAAGCTGCTTTTTCTAAACCAATATCAACAAATGCAGCTTGCATTCCTGGTAAAACTCGAGTCACTCGACCCTTATAAATATTTCCAACAATTCCACGATCTGAAGCTCTCTCCACCTGAAGCTCTTGGATTTCTCCATCTTCGATCAATGCAATTCGGGTCTCTGGAAGAGATGCGTTAATAATAAGTTCTCGTGCCATCAGTAGGCTCCTTCTTTGAGTTCATTTCTTTTGGTCACCCAAACCATCCCAAAAGAAATCGCTCAATTTTTAAAGAAACGATGGACATTCAGACACAACAGGCCGTGATTCATTCACGAAGGTAATCGACGGGAAAAAAAACTCCCAGAAAAAAACAAAGGATGAAAATAACCTTTGACTCTCTTGCTTCAACCGCAACTCTAGCTTTGAATAAAGATAGAATAAAATTTGTGGGACTCTCGTTTGATTAAAAGAAAATACACGAAAGACTCGACCATAACGCAAACCATCGGAACTGATTTCAGTTCTTTTAGGAATGGATTGAGAAATGGATTGATCACAAATATGCAAAGCTGAAGCTCCTAATACTGTTTCCTGCTGCCGTACTGATTCCAATCGTCTCGGCAAATTTTAAAACCGCGAGGGTGCTTCGCGGGATAACTATCCAACCTCCAAACAAAAGCCACAGACGGAACGCTCTTTTTCTGAATCAAACTACGATTGAGATCTTTTTGATCTAAGGTTCCTTTTTTTATCTGTCTCTCTTGTCTAAAAACTTTTTTGAGGGTCCTTCTTCTTACTCAGGAGGAATCGCTTGCGCTGGCCTAAGCTAAGGAAAGGACTGAAAACCGGATTTTCATCCTGATTTCCCTCTTTACTCTCACTATAAGAGCTACCGAATCCGACTTGACACTTCAAGTAAAAAGTAGGAACTCTTATAACAAATAAAGGGGTAGGCAATTATGGCTTTTGAGACAAGAAAAGGTATGAACTTCAATAACCGACTAAATACATCTAAAGACGCGGAGATGAAAACCCAAAATAACGAGGATCTCTCTCCTAACACCTTAAATTCATTAGTAGATCAAATTGCAGACGCAGTTCGTGAAAAATTGATCTCACAGGGAGTTCCCCTCATGCCTATGGAATCGGCAGTCGGCAAAAATGCCCCCCCTTCTCGCTCGGACTCGGGATCGTCAACTAGCTCATCGCGCTGGAATCATGCCGCAATTCCGGTAAATTCCATTCGAAAAGCTTCATTTGAACCCCATCTTTTTGAGGGTCAGGAGTCCCTAGCAAGAAAAATAGACCATACGTTACTTAAACCTGATGCCACTCCAGAACAAATTAGAAAAGTTTGTGAAGAGGCTCGAAAATACCAATTTGCCACTGTTTGTGTGAATTCATCTTACGTAAAGACAGTCGCTGATCTCTTAAAGGGATCTGCAACTGTGCCCATTGCTGTTGTAGGGTTTCCTCTCGGAGCAAGTTCCACTGCTTCAAAAGTGTTTGAAACCAATGAAGCAATTAAAAATGGTGCGGGTGAAATCGATATGGTGATTAACATTGGCGCTTTAAAAGCAAAAGACTATGCACATGTCCTTGACGATATCAGTGCGGTTGTAGATGCAGCTGCCCCCGTCCCCGTAAAAGTGATTTTAGAAACTGCAGAACTTACACAAGAAGAAAAAGTGATTGGATGTGCTCTTACAAAAGCAGCAGATGCCGCTTTTGTAAAAACATCAACTGGCTTTGCTTCTGGAGGAGCAACGGTAGAAGATATCGAGTTAATGAGACGAATCGTTGGAGACGAAATGGGAGTAAAAGCATCTGGAGGAATACGAACTCAAGAAGATGCAAAGAAGATGATTCAGGCAGGAGCAAGTCGAATTGGCGCTTCTGCAAGTGTAGCGATTGTTACTGGAACTTCTGAAAAAAAAGATTCAAAAAATAAAAGTTATAAATCAAGTCTTTACTAAGGTGGCCTCATGAATCCTCTTTTTGAACGAGTTATTCTGATTATTTTAGATGGGGTGGGTGCAGGAGAAGCCCCTGACACTGCTCAATTTAATGATACAGGAGCAAACACCCTTGGTAACTTATCCAATAAACGCCCTCTACACCTTCCAAACCTCAGACGATGGGGAATAGGAAATGTAACACCAATGAAGGGCACGCCCCCTTTAACTAAAAATGATCACAACAATTGTGCATTTGGAGTTATGAAAGAACACTCCGCCGGGAAAGATACCACATCAGGGCATTGGGAAATGATGGGCGTCCCAGTTCTTAATGCTTTTCCTGTTTTTCCTAACGGATTTCCAAAAGAAATAATCGACCGATGGTGTAAAGAAAATGATCTTCCTGGAGTTCTAGGAAATGAACCTGCGAGTGGAACAGAAATTATTACTCGACTCGGTGAAGAACACATTCAAACAGGAAAGCCGATTGTTTACACCAGCGCAGATAGTGTCTGGCAGGTTGCCTGTCATGAGGAATTCTTTGGACTAGATCGCCTCATTCAAATTTGTCATTCAGCACGAAAAATCTGCGATGAAATGAATATTAGTCGAGTGATCGCCCGTCCATTCATTGGTAAAAATGCATCTGAATTCAAAAGAACCTATAATCGCAAAGACCTCTCTTTACTCCCCCTACACGAAAGTTATTTAGACCTACTCACCCAGAAAAAAATCCTTACCCTTGGAATTGGAAAAATTACAAACATCTATGCCGATCAAGGGATTCAAAGAAACATCCACACTGAAGGAAATACAGATGGGATTAGCAAACTAATAGAACAAATAAAAAAAGAAGAAAAAGGACTTCTTTTTTGTAACCTCATTGATACTGACATGCTCTATGGACACCGTAGAGATGTCGAAGGGTTTGCTCAAGCACTAGAAGAATTTGATCAGGCAGTCCCAGAAATTCAAAAACTGTTAACAGAAAAAGACCTTGTTCTCATCACAGCAGACCACGGAAATGACCCAACTTACCCTGGTACCGATCACACACGAGAACTCGTTCCCCTTCTCGCCTATTCTCCACGCTTTAATAACCTGAAGTCCTTAGGCACTCGTGACGGATTTGCAGATCTCGGAGCAACCATTTATGAAGCCCTGACCACAGAAACGTCTTCTCTTTCCGGGACCTCATTTTTGAGTCAATTGCCCATATAAGAGGTTCTTTTGGACTTTCCCTCTATTGTGAGGTACGGGATTCCCATGAACACAACCAAATCCTTATCCGCAGTTTCAATTCTCTTAAAAAAAAGAGAAGGAATTCCTCTAAGTAAAGAAGAAACAGAGTTCTTTATCCGCGGAATCACCGATGAAACGATCACAGATTATCAAGCTTCTGCTTTTTTAATGGCAAGCTTCATTCATGGTCTCCAAAAAGAAGAAACCAGTCACCTCACTCAAGCAATGGTCAATAGTGGTGAAATTTACGATTTAAGCGAAGTTGAAGGCCCAAAGGTGGACAAACACTCAACGGGTGGCGTAGGAGATAAAGTTTCCCTTATTCTCGCACCTCTTGCAGCCGCTTGCGGAGTCATTGTTCCAATGATGTCTGGAAGAGGACTTGGACACAGTGGCGGAACATTAGATAAATTGGAATCGATTCCAGGATTCAATGTTTTTTTAAGTCGAGTCGAAATGGTTCACATTCTCAAACAAATTGGTTGTGCAATGATTGGACAAAGTAAAACGATGGTTCCCGCTGACAAAAAACTTTATTCACTCAGAGATGTTACCGCGACCGTGGAAAGTATCCCTCTTATTACTGCTTCGATTTTATCTAAAAAAAAGGCAGAAGGCGCTGAGTCCTTAGTCCTTGATGTTAAAGTAGGAAACGGTGCTTTTATGAGTCGCCTCAAAGATGCAAGAGCTCTTTCTCGATCTATCCTGTCGGTATCAACACATCTTGGCCTCCCAACGGTCCCTGTTTTAACCAATATGGATCAACCTCTTGGGCATACTGCAGGAAATGCTCTTGAAGTCATTGAATCAGTAAAAGTTCTAAGAAACGAATCATCAAAAGAGTCGGATGACCTTAAAGAACTTTCAATTTACCTCACTGCACACATGGTACTCTTAGGAAAATTAGTATCATCTTTTAGCGAAGCTAAAAAATTAGTAAAAACAAAACTAGAAGATGGAAGTGCTTATGAAATTTTTGAAAAGCTCGTTTCTTTTCAAGGAGGAGATCTCAGAGTAATTCAGAATACTGATCTGTTTGAAAAAACAGAATCCGTTAGAGTTTTAAAGGCTTCTCGTTCAGGATGGGTTCATTCAATGGACACGAGAGGTTTTGGAGAAGCGCTCGTACAAATGGGTGGAGGTCGACAAAAAGTTTCTGATGAAATCGATCCTCGAGTTGGGTTTTATTTTGAAAAGAAGGTGGGTGACAAAATAAAAGAGGGTGATGACCTCGTAAAAGTTCACTGTCCTTCTCGATTCGATTCTGAAGAATGGATAGAAAAACTGAGTAAATTAATCAAAATAAAAGAAACTAAAAAAGAGAGAATGAAAGTCATTGTTGACGACCCATCTAAAAACAGATTAAAAAGGTAGCTTGAGTGAATCTTGTCCAAAAGGAGATCCCATGCAAGGTCCATCTATTTACGAAAAAATCAGAGCCGCTGTTTCTGAAATTCAAAGCCGAAGTTCAATTCAACCTAAAATAGGAATGATCCTAGGATCTGGCCTTGGTCCGATTGCAGATCAATGTACAGATGCGGTAAAGCTGAATTATTCAGATATTCCTTATTTTCATGGAACGTCTGTCGAAGGACACGCCGGGAAAATGATTCTCGGAAACTTTGAAGGAGTTCCTGTTGTCTTTCTTCAAGGACGTTTTCATGTCTATGAAGGATATCCAATGGAAGATGTGGTGTTACCTACACGAGTCCTTTGTGCTCTTGGAATAGAAACCCTGATCCTGACAAACGCTGCAGGTGGAATCAATACTCGATTCCAGCCTTGTGATTTAATGGTGATTCGTGATCATATTAATCTCATGGGGAACAACCCACTCAAAGGTCCAAACCTCTCCGAACTTGGACCACGCTTTCCTGATATGACCGAAGCCTATGATTCGAAATGCATTGAAATTTTGAAAAATACTGCTGCTGAAATTAATCTTCCTTTACAAGAAGGAGTCTATGCCGGAGTTCTAGGTCCAACTTATGAAACTCCAGCTGAAGTACGAATGCTGAGAACGCTCGGAGCCGATGCGGTCGGAATGTCTACAGTTCCAGAGTCAATCGCCGCCAACCATCTAGGAGTTCAAGTCGTAGGTATTAGTGCCATCACCAATTTGGCTGCAGGAATTTCACATCAGAAACTGACCCATGAAGAAGTCATGGAGAGTTCAGAATTAACTGCAAAAAAAATGACATCACTTCTAAAAAATGCAATTCCCCGACTCGTTCATGAAAGAGGAAATGAATGAGTTACGATCCAGAGCTTTATGAAGCCGCTAAAAAAATTTGGAAAAACAGTCATTCCCCTTACAGCAAGGTCCAAGTCGCTTCAGCTGTGCGAACAGAAGATGGAAAGATCTATGTAGGAATCAATGTTGAAAATGCTTCCTATGGTGCAACGGTTTGCGCAGAAAGAGTTGCAATCTGGAATGCTGCCACTTACGGAAATCGAAAAATCAAAGAAATTGTAATCTACACCACATTTTCACCTCCCCTTGCTCCTTGTGGAATGTGTAGACAAGTGATGTCAGAATTTATCTCTGCAGAGGACGCTGATCAAATCAAAGTGACCACGCTCAATGACCGAGGAGAAGCGATTACTCATTCCTTTGCTGAACTCCTCCCAATGTCTCTTGCACCTGAAAGGGTTTTAAACCTCAAGTAAACATGAAGAACTCTGAAACCTGGATTTTAAATCCAACCATAGTGACACAAAATAAAAATCGGGATATTTACAACGGACATATTCGAATCAGTGACAACAGGATTGTAGAGATCCGAAAAACCTCTCCAAAAGTCCTCTCCGATCAAAAGGTGATTGATGCGAAAGGACTTACTATTGTTCCGGGGTTCGTTCAAGCTCATACTCATTTATGCCAAACTCTGTTTCGAAACTTAGCAGACGACTTAGAACTACTTGACTGGCTTCAGAAAAGGATCTGGCCAATGGAGGCATCCCATACGCCTGAAACTTTAGAAACCAGTGTAAAAATGGGAATCTATGAACTTCTCTCTTCTGGAACCACCTGTGTATTGGATATGGGAACGGTTCGCCATACAGAAGTGATCATTCAAACCGTAAAAAAACTTGGACTCCGAGGAAGTTTTGGAAAATGCTTAATGGATCATCCGGATACAACCCCTCAAGGTTTAAGAGAACCTACCGAACAGGCAATCAAAGAAGCAAAAGATCTCTTTGAAAAATGGAATGGAGCTATGAATGATCGAATCCGGATTTCATACGCGCCCCGTTTTGTCATCTCATGTACAGAAAAACTTCTAAAAGAGATCGCTAAACTTGCAATGAATCAAAAAGCACTCATTCACACTCACGCAAGTGAAAATCGTAAAGAAATTGAGCTTGTTCGTTCGATGACTGGACTAGAGAATATAGAGTACCTTGATCACTTACAGATGACAGGAAAGCACCTTGTTCTCGCTCACTGCATATGGCTTAGTTCGAAAGAAATGAATATTCTTAAAAAAACAGGAACGCATGTTTGTCACTGTCCGAGTTCTAATTTGAAGTTAGCATCTGGATTTGCAAAAATTCCTGAAATGCTTACACAAAAAATAAATATCGCCCTAGGCGCTGATGGAGCACCTTGCAATAACAATCTTAATCAATTTCAAGAAATGCGATTTGCAGCCCTGATTCATAAACCCACTTACGGACCTCGTACGATGGATGCTCAAACAGTTTTAGACATGGCGACTCTTCATGGAGCAAAAGCGCTTCAATGGTCAGATGATATTGGATCAATCGAGGTGGGTAAAAAAGCTGATTTTTTTGCGATTGATCTTGATCGCCCTGAAAGTCAGGTTCCGTTTACAAAAAAAATTGATTCACAAAAAGTGATTTCCGCGCTCGTTTACTCTGCACAGTCCGCACAAATACAATGGACGATGGTTGACGGAAAAAGACTTTATGATCGCGGAAAAGTAAAAGGAATAAAAACATCAGTCCTGAATGAAGAAATAAAAAAAGCACAAAAAAAGATACTCAACAAGATCAAATCATAACTTATTTTTTTCGATTCGCCTTTAATCCAATTTCAATCAAATCATTGACTAGCTTTAATTCTTGCTCAGACATCTTCGCAGCAAAAGAGTGCATTCTTTTTTGCTCTACAGAAAGCTCTGAAAGTTTTTCAAGCATATAAGAATGACTTGTATAAAGTTGAATCACATCAGACTGCTGAGTTGAGTGGATAAAGTCCATAACCGCAAACCAACTTTCCGGATGCCCTTGACCATAGAGATACATATTCTTTAAGGTTCCCTCTCCTTTTTTAATATGAGAGGCGAGTTTTTTGCGTCTTTGTAATCGTTGTTCACGAGAAAGCTCTGCCCCCTGCAAATATTCTCGCATCGTTTCCATCATAAAAAGAAGAAGTGAGGAGGCCTGTTTTTTTGGAGATCGGGAAATTTTTTTTGTAATTTTACTCATTTTGACACTCGTTGTCCTTATCGCCGTTCCATAAGAATCTATGGATTCTATACCATTTTTCAAACCGTTTTCATTCTAAAAGCATATTTTGAGTATAAATTTTATTTATTATAAAAAGTAAGTCCTTAAAAAATTTGAACAATTTTCAAAAATGCGTAAGTTATGCGTAACTATGACTCATCCAAAAAATCTACGTTTATTCATTCGTAAAAAAATATTTCTCCATTTCACCAGAGATTCAGAAAATCTCTATTTTTTACTTAATCCTCATAAACTTGATGAGTTATTTCAATGCGTCACAAAAATCTTCATTCTAAAATGAATAAACTTTATTTGAATTTTGATATAACATTAAATTAAAGTTTGATTTTCAAACAAACTGAAAAGGAAAAAAACGGTGGCACTAGAAAAAAATAAAAAAGCGAGTAGAAAGAAAAGTCCGTTTGAACACATGATGGAGAACTTTCTCAGTGGAAACCTGACATCAACCAATGACATTCCGGTAGAACACTTTGGCGTCCTTCTTGATTGCTTTGTTCATTACTTTTATGGAAAGGGAGATAAAAATAAATCGAGTTTAGAAACACTCACCGACTTTGATGGACTAAAGACCGAGTTTGACCGACATACTCTTTATCCTTACGTAAAAAAAGACCGTAGTGAAACGAATTTCAAAATCATTGTTCTTCCTGAAAAAAGCGATTCGGAAGAAGATAAACAATCACTTGTTTTTAGAGCAATCAAAGAATTTGATTGCCTAGAAAACCTACAAATCTATCAACTCATTTTAAAAATCATTCAACATTATGACGAAAAACAACTTATCGAATTCATCAAAAAATACGACCCCATCTCACGAGATAACACAGCAACAATCGAGTTCCTCAAAAAAAGAAAACATCATAGAAAATAACTCTTCTTTGCTGAACCGCTCTATTCAAGAAGCACTCAAAACGCTCAATATTTCATGGAAAAACCTTCGCAATGTCATTCTTGAAAAGAATCAGATTGATATTGGAATCAACATGAATTTTGATTTCAATAATGCCTCAGCCTACGAAGTTTTCCTGATTTTAAAAACAATTGGAATGGATTCATTGAGTTTTTACGAACCTTATCATCAGGATAGACACCTCACGGAAGTCTGTTCAATGATAGAAGAAAATTCTTTCTATTTTAAAAAAAGTAAGGCGGTAAAAAGAAAACTAAAAAAAGTTCGTAAAATTCGTTGGAAAAATGAAACACAATACCTGGGTTTTAAACTTCGATGGAATATCCGATTAAAACGATTATTCGATAAAATAAAACACACACTACCCTTTAAAGAATAGAAAAGCAGACAAACAAATTGCCTTTATTGACAGTGACTCAACTAAGACATACAACTCCCTTGGTTAGAAAGTAGTTAAAAAACTACGGGATATTTTTCGTACAAAAGGGGGTACATATGTTCCAAATTCGAAGTATTTCGGCTTGGATGATGGCGTTAGCTATGGGGATTTCACAAGTTGCTTCAGCTCAGGCTTCAACAGAAGAAGCTTTAAAGCTGTGGTTAAAAGCAAGTGCATCATATGCACAAGGAGTCGAAGCAACTGAGGTGATTAACGAAATGGTTCAATCCGCTCGAGAGAAAGGTCTAAGTACTGAGGTCATTCTTCGAGAGGCGGCTGTTGAGGGATTGATTTCTGAAAAGCAATACCAAGACATGACAGCTCTTTTGAAAAAAATAGCTTCTGGAGAAGTTAAAGTTTCAAAAGAAATGATTGAACGAGCTCGAAATGGAAAAATTGAACTTGGAGATGTAGAGGCATTAGCATCCGCTCTAAAAGGTCCACAAGGCTCTTCTTACGTTTACTACTATGTAGGAATCGGAGGAGGACTCGTGATCTTTACAGGAGTTTTGTTTATTGCACTTCTCTTTGGTGGAATAGTCATTATCGCCTAAGATAAGGAATAATTTTCACTCTCATCTCCATAGATCCTAATAGAGGGAGATGAGAGTGAACTCTTTGATTATTATTCTTTTATTATTTTCTAAAATCGGATTTGCTCTTCCTTTTTCAAAAAACGAAGTTGATTCTTCTATAACTATTGAGCGTTATCTTCCAAATAAGTTTTCAACAGCAGAATTAGAACTCCAAAGACCTTTCAAATTCCCAGCATTCGTAGAGACAGTTTCAAGAAAAAACTTCAAAGGAAAATCTAAACATCCGAAAAAATTCAAAGTGGGAACTTTTTCGATTAATGGTCATAGCCCTTGGGGATCAATGAAAAATAAATATTTTTCAATCTTCAAAGGAATATCTGATAATCCGCTTTCTTGGCAAGATGAAAACTCAGATGCTTCCAACGTTTACTATCATCTATTAAAAGCAATCACCTTTTTTCAAAAGTTAGAACAAAAATCTGAAATCTCATTTTTTAAAAAAGCTTACCTTCCCTTTCAAGTTCGAATTGATATGGATGTTCAGTATCACTCTCTTACTCACTTTACTCACCTTCAAGAAGAAACCATTTTAAATAATGCAGCAACTTTTCCTCCAGCGAACCCAAAGCACCTCGAGTTAATTGACTCTCCTCTTTCTCCTTGGCCTGCTGAAATTTGGTTTGGAAAACCGAAACGTTTTTACAAAAACCAAAAGTGGAATGTTTTAGCTAAAACTCGACTTTTAAAAAACACCATCATCGGAACTCAGATTTTTCCTATTAATTTTGCAAAAGTCCCATCAGTAATCTACCACGAATTTGTTCATATTCTCACGCAATCAACCTTAGGGGCTTTTGAAAATGCAAACCCGATCGCTGAAGGATATTCAAACTATTATGCAGCCTCCATTTTAAAAGAACCGATTGTAGGCTACCTCCCTTCCTACTCTCCGTGGTCCTGGAAATTAAGAACTCATTTTATGAAGAAAAAAATAAAACCTATTCCTTCTGGTAAGGGAGAACAATGCGAAGTAGGAGAAGGATGTGATCATACGGTAAATCGTTTTTTTTGGAGTTTAAGAAAAAAATGGGGTGCTCAAAAGGTTGATCTCTTTGCCTGGAAAGTCTTACAACACCTCACTCCTGAGAGTCGACTCTCCTCATTTAAAAAAGCAATCTTAAAAACATTAAAATCTGAACCCGAACCTTTCCAAAAAGAAGTCACTGCCTATACTCAGTGGTACCTACAAAATTATTGAGTTCTGACCTGAATGCAGGCTGTTGAATCAAGCTGAATGTCCCCATCGAGACACTTTTGAACAGAGCACTTTTTCCCCGTATTTAATCGATAGGCATTCCCAGAGAATGAAAGAAGAGAGAGAGGACAGTCTGTCGGCTCAATCGAAGGTTGTTGTATTTCAATGTACCCTGACCGAGAAGATAAATCATAAGCATACCGAGCATATTGAAAATAATAAAAACTACTTTTAAAAGTATGACAGACCTCTTTATTTCTTGGGATTTGGTCTAACTCGCTAAGAAAAAATGAAGCAGTGATTGGATCCTTTGAAGAAAGAGTCTTAAAAACTAACTGATCAGGTCCAATCAAACGGTAAATCCAATGCTCTCTCCCACAGTTCTCATAAAGATAATAAAAATATGAATAAAGAAGTCCATATTGGGCTTTCTCGCGCTCACCAAATTGAAAATCAATGGAATGAATTGAAGGAAGATCAATCATTGAGAGGTTCTGATATTGAAAACTTTTTTCTAATGGAAGCGCATTTGGATTAATTTCTTTTCGATCAAAATATTTTCTTAAAATAATTGTTTCCAAAAGAGATGCTACCCCTTCCCCTACCCAACGAGGAGTTTGCGGCAGTAATTCAGAATAAACTACATGCGTAAACTCATGAATAAAAAGACCATAAAAATACAGTTGATGCTTTAAACGGTGCGGCTGCAACAAAATCGCTGGGGATCCATCAATAATAAGATCCTTAGAAAAAAAACCCGCTGATTTTTTCCATTCAGAATCAAAAAGAATGTGAACTTTTTTAGGAAGAAATTCTTTAAAATACCAATAGGATGTCGCTATCGAATAAGCCTTTAAAACTTCTTTCGTCAACAAATTCGAAGCAATTTCTTTGTCACTTTTACGAACCCAAACACAAAAACCATCGTCACAAAATTTTTTTTTAAAGTCATTTATTTCAACAGTGGATTGTGCAAAAACTGAAATGCTCAAAAATAGAGAAAAAAAAAGAACTCTTTGAAATTTTTGTTTTAAAAATAAATAAGTCCGAAATAAAATCATTTTTTCTTTCCTTGATGAGAGTCACAAATGTTTTGCATATATAGCTCATAGAGTCAATATTTTGTTGCACAGCGCATACAGGATCGCTATACCTCGGGCTCATGAGAGATGAACAAACACACGAACTTCATTATTCAAAAAAAACCGAAAAAACTCGGTCCTCTCTCTCTTCTTCATCTTTGAATAACTCAAGACCGTGTATTTATGATTTTCAAGACTTTCGAGTTTTTTTAAAAACTTGGTACGAATGGAAAAAGAAAGTTCATCCCTCTTATTCAGGTGCTCTCTTTTCAAGAAAGGCAGGACTAAGTTCTCCTACTCTTCTTGGGATGGTCATTCGCGGCCAAAGAAATCTCAGTCACAAATCTATTCGAGCGTTTTCAAAAGCAATTGAACTCAAAGGAAAAGAGAGCACCTATTTTCAAAATCTAGTTTTATTTGGTCAAAGCAAATCCAGTGAAGACCGTAGCTACTATCTAGAACAACTTCATGCATCCTCCCAAGGAAATGGAAAAGTTCAACTTACCCGCATAAAAGATCATGCTCGTTTTTTAAGTAAATGGTATGTCGTCGCAATCTACGAACTGGTCTTACTTGATGATTTTATTGCAACGCCGGAATGGATCTCTAAAAAATTAAAAAATAAAATATCAAAAAAACAAGCAAAAGATGCTTGGGAGCTTCTGATCAAGCTAAATTTAGTCTCTTGGTGTGAAGAAAAAAACAAATACATCACTTCAGGAGGAATGGACCTTGACCCTGGAACGGTTGATTTCGCGATTCGGAAATTCCATAAAGACTTTTTAGATCGAATGAAAGACGCCGTTGACAACGATCCATTTGAAGACAGAGAACTCTCCTCCCTCACGTTAGCTGTCCACCCTTCAGACCTACCCGCTCTTTTTAAGAGAATTAAAGATTTTAGAAAAAAACTCAATGAAGAGTTTCCAGTTCTAAGACCCAAAAACCCGGAACCTAGAAATGTAATTGTTTCGGTGAATACACAACTTCTGATTTTATCAGAAAACCCAAATCCAAAAGCGAAAGAGGAGCAAAACAAATGAAAAGCCCGATGATGAAATTAATCATTCCCACGTTGATATTAGCAAGTCCATTGAGTCACGCTACTCCCAAGCCCCCTGTCATACGAAACTCACCTTTACAAGTAATGGGAAACGAGGGTGTTGGAGTCGGTGATGGAAGCGGTGGAAATACACTAGAAGAGGAAACTGCTGCAAAAATAACAAAACAACTTCAAGGGTATCAATTACAGCTTCAACCTTCGCTTCAAAACTCCACTCAAATCAATCCCTCATTAAGACCTCATCCAACATTAGGAAAAAGTCCAATTCGAGCCATTAAACGATGGTGTCAGGGAGTGAGTCAGTTATTGGTTAGGTACCGAGCAACTGCTGTTGGAATGGTTCACAGAGGAGGAATTCAAGACATTCCTACTCTTGAAAATGCAATTACTATTTTAGAAACCACACTCTTTTCAGTACTCCGCTCTGTAGATCTCTCTCCAGGAATGACTGGCCCACTGACACACACTCTTTTAGTGAGAGCTCAAGAATACATTCGGTCAATAGACCAATATCGGCCAACGGTTCCAAGCGTGACTACTTCGGTTATTCCGACTCTTCCAAAAAGAAATCAACAGCAAAAAGCTTTTCCTGTTCCACCTATCGATTTAGAAATCGATCCAATAGAAGAATATCAAACAAACATGATTTCTTTTTTGAACAGTAAATTTAATTTGTTAGAAAAGTATGTCTCTTTTATTATCAAAACGGAAATGAATCTAGATCGACCCTATTTTGTAGATTACTGGTTTGACTATTCTCAACGATTTCCAAACTGTTATCAGGACTGTGGTGCATTTCAATACAACGCGTTTCAAAATCGCTATCTTGATTTTGCTGCCGACCTTGTTCGTTTCTCTATTGATCATTTTACAGTCGGTGGTCCAAGAATTGCCCCGGCTGGAAATCGAGAAATGGTTCTTAAAATTATCCAACTCAGTACAGGATATGCTGCTCACGATATCGCTATTACACTCTATGGGTACGCAATGGCTCAACCTGTAATTGACCTTTCAGAGATCTCTGAAAACTTACGATTTAGAAACGCTGGGTATCAGACTTATTACAATGAAAGATGGATTTTTAATGCACTCAACGAAGAACTTCGATGTGTGATTGATCAAATTGATCGAAGAGCCCCTCAATACTCTTGTCAGCTCGTTTATTTTGGTCAACCCACCAGTCCATGTGGATCTTTCCCTATGGATCCAGGATTTGGATCAGGCTGCGGATTATCTCAATAAACGATAAAGAAATTAGGAGAAAAAAATGAAAAAGAAAATAAAGTTAAGTTTGATCGGAGGTGCTCTGATGAGCACTTCCCTACTCACTTCAAACATCAGCCACGCGGAAATAACAGAAGGATATTATCGAGGGAAAATTCAAGGAAAACGTAACCTCGTAGAAATCTTTATCCAATCCGTTCCAGTTGTGGATCGATTTTATAAAGAAGATTCAGATGAAACAAATCAGGCAGTGACTCCAGTAATGGACTTAAAAGAGACCTACGCACTAATGATTATACATGATCATTCATATCCATCCTTTGACTCTAATGCGATCGTCTTCTCAATCGAGGAATACGAAGACAATACACAAGCCTGGAGAATGTTAGTTCAAGCAGATCAAGATGACCCTACGTTTAGCCCTCTCAAATCTCATAACAACGAAGAAATTTTTTCTGATGAAGAGAGCAAACGTATTCATGCGCTTGCTCTTCCAAAAGACTTAGAAATTGCATATGAAGCAACCTCTCTTCATGTAAAAAATAGAAGAGAACGCCTTGAAATTTCTTCAACTTCACAAACGGTAGATTGTCCAAATCAAATTATCGTAAAAAAAACAAATTACAATTATGCGAGTTGGTCTGCTTTTCCGACAACCGATATTGCGGTGAGAGACTTTGCAATAAAATCAAATGCAAATAATCAATTTTTAATTTCAAACTCAAGTCTTCATCGAAAATCAGACGGGAGCTTCTATCGAACACTCTCTGGATTTTTTTATTTTATTTCAAGTGCCGAAGAACATTTCAAAGAAAGTGGTCGATTTCAACTCGAAGAACGCTTTCCTGGTTTTGGTATCTTAAGAAGAAAAGAGTTTAATGAGGAAGCAATACAGACAGGGATAAATCATCAAGAAAAAATTTCTGGTTTTTTAGTCTACATCAAACGAAAGAGAAGAAAAAATGAAATCCGACTCATTGACGCTCGATATGACCAGGGACTGCTCTGTGGAAGAACTACAACTCGTTTAAAACAAAGATCAATTTACTAATAAGGAAACCGCTATGAATACCCTCTCTAAAATAAACTTATTCTCATTGAGTCTCTTTTTGGGATTCAGTTCCATTGCCGCCCCTCAGTCAGTAACTCCTCCTGTTCCGCCTGAGTATTCTGAATATGGAAACTCAAAATATACACCAGAAGAAGTCGAAGAATTGGTTCAATATCTTGATTTAATGAGTGAACAACTCCTTGAACTCAAAGGCGAAGCAAAAAACTTGGATCCTGAATCTCAAATGAATTTCATCTCTATTCGTCTTTTAGAGATTGAACAGATCTCAAGAAAAACAGCACCAACCACTGAAGTTTTAATGAGAATGTCAATCCATGCTGGACTACTCATGACCGTCGGAGCTCCCTCATCCATTGAACAGAAAGTTGCTCCTTACGCTCCTGAAAATCTGAGTTTTTCAGAAATACGATCACTGTTTCCAACAGATATGAAAGCGCTCATTCTTATGGAAACCATTGATTTAGCTCTTCATTACTATCAAAGTGATTACGATGCTGTAAAATCAGGAAACTATCGAACAAATGAAATTGGCTCATATGCTTTTGATCAACTCAAACTTTTTGAAAAACACATGAGATATATTAATTCACCTGTCCTTCGAGTCAGTTACCTTGATGCAGCTCTGGGTTATTGGACAATAGTGATGAAAAGCCCTCTTTTTTTAGAAAATAAAAAGTTTTCAAAAGCAATGAACCTTGCCCGAATCAGTCGAAATCAAATTAGACCTATCGATCAACAAGGACCATACCCAGTCAAAGGCGCTTCAGTCATCACTCGAACGACTCCTGGCTCCCAATTTAGAGACCTTCATATCACCTTAAAAAAGATATTAAAGAATAGTGCAAAAATTCTAGGTCACACGATCTCAATGAATAAAAAAGCGTCCAATGATGAAAAAATTAGACTTGGTCAATGGGCGATTCATAACGGTAACATCGGACAAGTAATTCGAATTTATTCCCAAGGAGAAAAAGAAATTGGAAGAGTACAAGTTGACCTAAGCCAAAACAATTATGGTCAAACATCGCCCCTTTTAGAGCCTTATCCAGTCTGGCCCATCTCAGAGGTTGGTTTTCAACCCGACTCGAGTTGTGTGGAGGATAAAGAAATCGAAGTATGTACTAACCAAACGGTTGTCCATCGCTTCGGAGAATATACACCAAGCACGGTGATCCGTGTTTTTGATAATGGACAGATACAAGTCGACCGAGGATCCGACCATTTTGCTATAAGATATCCAGGCTGGCCCATCTCAGAGATTTTGCCATTCATACCGAATAAACAAACACATTGATTCACGACATTGGAGTACCGGAGACTCATTCCTCAGTCCTCGGTACTCTGCATTCCCTTTCCGCCAAAAAAAATTATATTATTTACATATCTGCAAAAAACCTTTGTTCTTTTGTGCCTTTTATTACCGCCGCATTTAAATCAAGTATTTGAAATGATTTGAAATTTAATTGCTAAGAAAATCGAGTTCAAACATCCAACATAATTGAAATTTTTTTATCATTCTTCAGTTGACTTCGTCCCCAGACTCAGGCATTTTCCGTTGTCTATGTACGCAGTAATTCATACCGGTGGTAAGCAATATCGAGTGCAACCTGGCGATATCGTTGAGGTTGAGAAACTTCAAGGTGAGCCTGGACAGACTCATACCTTTAATGAAGTTCTTTTTGTCAGTGAACCAGGCGAAGAAAAGTCTGAAACTTGGCTAGGAAAGCCTTTTGTAAACAAGGCTCTTGTTGAAGCTGAGTTCGTTGCACAAGGACGCGGTAAAAAGGTCACTGTCTTTAAAATGAAAAGAAGACAGCAGTACCGAAAGAAAATCGGTCATCGCCAAGAACTCTCTCAACTCCTCATCACAAAAGTTGATTCAGGAGCTGGAAAAGACCAAGTTCTTTCTGATGCTGATAAGAAAACAAAGCTTTCTCAATTCGCAACTCAATTGAAACCTAAAGGTTTACCGAGAACCCCTAAAACTCTTGGTTCTCGAGTAAGAATGAAACAAGAAGCGGCAGAGAAAAACGCTTAATCGAAGAAAGGTTTAAACCATGGCTCACAAAAAAGCAGGTGGAAGTACAAAAAACGGAAGAGACAGTAATCCTAAATACCTCGGTGTAAAGCGCTATGGAGGTCAATTGGTCAAAGCAGGTGAAATCATCGTTCGCCAAAGAGGGACTAAGTTTCATCCTGGAAAAAACGTAGGCGTTGGAAGAGATTATACGATCTTTGCTACTCAACCTGGACAAGTGAAGTTTGAGTGGTTGGACAAGAGAAGAAAAAAAATCTCGATTGTCCCTGTAGTATAAACCTATGCAAACAATTTTAAGAGGAGAGGCCCAAGTGTAAAGCACTTTGGGCCTTTTTTTTGAGCGAAAATAAAAAGATATGAAATTCATCGACTATGCAGAAATTACAATCCAAGCAGGAAACGGCGGAGCCGGATGCGTTTCCTTTCGACGGGAGAAATTCGTTCCCAGAGGCGGACCTGATGGCGGTGACGGAGGACGTGGAGGAGACATCATCTTTACTACCCACCCTCAAAAAAGTACCCTTCAAGATTTCCGCTACCTCCGAACCTATGAAGCCAAAAACGGTCTTCCAGGTGCCGGTGCAAATAAATTTGGAAAAGACGGAGAATCAAAAATTATTGAAGTTCCTGTGGGAACTGTTTTAAAAAACTTAGAGACCGGCGAAGAACTCTTCGAATTTACTGAAGTCGAACAAACCTTTACAGCCTGTCATGGTGGACGTGGAGGAAAAGGAAACGCACACTTTGCAACTGCAACCTTTCAAGCCCCTAAGTTTTCACAGCCAGGCGAAGAAGGAGAATCACTTCAAGTCTCTCTTGAACTCAAACTTCTCGCCGATGTAGGAATTATTGGTTATCCAAATGCCGGAAAATCAACACTCATTTCAGCAATCAGTGCTGCTCATCCAAAAGTCGCTGACTACGCATTTACCACACTGACCCCCGTTCTCGGAGTGGTTGCCCTTCCTGGTTTTAAAAGTTTTGTTGTTGCAGACATCCCAGGACTGATTGAAGGAGCTTCAGAAGGAGCCGGACTGGGGCATCGATTTCTACGACATATTGAAAAAACACAAGTTCTCATTCATATGATTGACGGGGCTTCACTTTTAGATAAGGCCACAGAGATTGATATCACTGGAGAAACGGATCCTCATAAAATTGCACGAGAACAAGTGGCAAAAGAAGCTCTTAGGCTTTATCAAAATATTCGAAATGAACTCGGAAAATACAATGAAAAGCTACTCCATAAACCTGAAATTGTAGCCATTAACAAACTCGACATCCTAGAGTCTGATCCTGATCTCGTTCAGATGATTTACGAAGAAGTCAGAAAAAATCTCAATCATATCCGAGGAAGAGAACCTCTTGCTCATGAACCTTATTTTATTTCAGGGGTCGCTCAAAAGGGAATCATTGAACTGATGGAACCAGTACAAGATTTTGTTTTTAAAACAGGATCTCAAAAAGACAAAGAGGAGACGGTGATCCTTCCTGACGGATCTTCAGTGAAAAAATGAATTCATTTAAAAGTTCAGAAACAATCTGGATTTTCGGGGGGTCTTTTGATCCTCCCCACAAAGGACATCAGATTGCTGCACAAGGCGCTTTGGAAAACCCCGGAGCCAAAGAAATCTGGATGATGCCCTCAGCATCTCCTCCTTTAAAAACAGCCCCTACTCCTGAATACCACCGCTATGAAATGAGTCGACTTGCATTTGAAAATTTAGATTCTCGAATCAAAGTTTCAGATTTTGAGATCAAAAGACAGGATCAAAACCCCAGCTACACTCTCAAAACCCTCAAAGCCCTTAAACCTCAAATCCCGCATTTAGGATTTATGATGGGCTCTGACCAACTCCTTCAATTTGAAAAATGGCATGGATTTCCTGAACTTTTTGACCTCTGTCATTGGTGCATACTTTTAAGAAAAAATGATGAAGAAAAAGGACTCATTCCTCATCTCTATGAGCGCCTCTCTAAGTGGGTCCAACAAGGATTTTTAAGTAAAAAAGGACCTCACTCCTATTCTAGTCGATCTGGAAAGCAATTCATTCTCGTTCCAACCCCCGCTCAAGCTCTCTCATCCACCTCTGTGAGAGAAACAATTGAAATCACAGGTCATGTCCCTGTAGAAGAAATTCCGTCCGAAGTACAAAGGTATTTGAAGAGCCACCAGCTCTATGGTACCAAGGAGATCTTATGACACGATCCGATCAAGAATCCGATTTAAAAGTCCTTGTTGAAGAAAGCTCCGGAGATCCTTCTCTAGACCTTGCTTACATCTGCGCTCAATCGGCTATCGATAAAAAAGGCGAAAACCTCTCTCTTCTTTACGTAGGAGAAGTCTGTTCTTTTGCGGATTACTTCTTAATTTGCAGTGCAATGTCGGATCGACAAGTTTCTGCAATCTCTGATCATGTCGTTCAACGCATGAAAGCAGAAAACCAACCTCCACTTTCCGTTGAAGGAACGACTGAAGGCAGGTGGGCTGTTTTGGATTTTGGTTCAGTCATTGTTCATGTCTTTTTAGATGCGATTAGAGACTATTACGATATCGAGTCCCTTTGGACTGATGCAGACAAAGTCTCCATTCCCTCTGAATTTTATGGACCTGCTTCTGCTCGATTAAACTAATGAATCTCACCGTTGTTTCCTTTGGAAAACTCAAAACTCCTGGACTCAGACAAGCAGCCGATACCTACATCAGAAACCTTAAACCATGGGTTAAACTGGAAGAAATTGAATGGAAACCTCAAAAGGTTCCTTCTTCTTCTGAAGTCATCCGTAAAAAAATTCAACAAAAAGAAGGTGAAAAAATTCTTGAATTGATCCATAGAAAAAACCGTCATCAAAAAAAAGTTATTCTCTTAGATGAAACAGGAACCTCCCTTTCTACACAAAACTGGGCCCATACCATCGAATCTTTTCAACAAAACCAAACTCAAGAAGTTATTTTTCTCATTGGAAGCAGTTTAGGTTTTTCAGGAGAAGTCAAAAAAGAAGCTGATTTAAAAATCTGCTTTGGAAAACAAACGATTGCTCACGAACTCACAAAAGTAGTTCTACTTGAACAAATTTATCGAACTTACAGTATTTTAAATCATCATCCCTATCACAACGAAGGGGAATAATGATAAGATCAGGTTATGCAATTTGATCGACCTGAATTTAAAAAGATAAAAAAATATAAACGAATTGGTATTCTTACAAGCGGTGGAGATGCCCCAGGAATGAACGCATCCATTCGAGCATTGGTCCGATACGGCATTCATCACGGAATCGAAATTGTGGGAATTAAACGTGGCTATTCAGGAATCTTACTCAGAGACTTCAAAAACCTTCAAGCCCGGAGTGTCGCCAATATCATTCAACGAGGGGGAACTATTCTCAAATCGAATCGTTTTCCTGACTGGAAAAAAAAGAGCGTAAGAAAAAAAGCCTCCCAAATTCTTAAAGAACACCAAATAGAAGCCGTTATTGTAATCGGTGGAGATGGAAGTCTCACAGGAGCGTATCACTTCTGGAAAGAGACAGGCATTCCAATGATTGGTCTTCCTGGAACCATTGATAACGATATCCCTGGAACCGATTTAACCATTGGATTCGATACTGCTGTAAACACAGGACTGGAAGCTATCGACCGAATCAGAGACACAGCAAATTCTCATGAACGAATTTTTTTGATTGAAGTGATGGGAAGACACTCAGGGCATATTGCACAAGAAGTCGGTTTGGCCGCTGGGGCAGAATCCATCTGGATTCCAGAATCACCAATCACATCAAAAGAAATTATTGATCGAATTAAAAAAGCAAAAGAGAAAGGAAAACTCAGCAGTATTCTTGTCATTGCAGAAGGATCCTCAGGATCACAAGGAAGAAAAATTCACCAGGAACTCCTTAAAAAAGGACTTGAACCTCGACTTTGCACATTAGGTCATATTCAACGAGGAGGAAGCCCAAGTGCACTCGATCGAAATCTTGCGACTCTACTTTCCGTCACTGCAATCGACGCACTTCTTGGAGGAAAAACGCATCACAGCATCGGAACACAAAAAGGAACCATTGTTCTTACACCACTGAGTCGAATTAGTCGCCCCAGCCGCTCAAAAGCAAAAGATAGTTTTGAATTAACTGTGAAACTAGCGAACTAAGAAGAAGCATGCTAAAGCGAAAGGATGTCAAAGAACGATTCTCGAATAAAAGATTTTGCTGCTCAAAACCAATCCATTCAGTCTTATGTAGAAAGTACATTTCAAACAGAAGATCCTGTTTTGCGTGAAGTAAGGAATCGTTCAATTCAGAATGGACTTCCAGACATTCAGATTGCATCAACAGATGCTCGACACCTTGAAATCTTAGTCCGACTCAGTGGAGCAAAAAAAATAGTAGAAATTGGAACACTGGGTGGATATTCCGGAATCTGCCTCTTAAGAGGCGGTGGACCCGAAAGCTTTTTACATACATTTGAACTAGAGAAGAAGAATGCTGCTGTCGCTCAAGAGTCATTTGATCAACATGGATTTACCTCTCAAGTTAAGATTCACCAGGGACCTGCAAATGAGAATCTTCAATCAATTGAATCTGAAGGACCTTTTGACCTGGTTTTTATTGACGCGAATAAAAAAGGATATCCAGAATATGCTCGATGGGCTGCGGAGCATTTAAAAAAGGGGGGCGTTCTCATTGGCGACAACACCTTCGCTTTTGGGAAAATTAACGCAGATACCTTTGAAAGCCCCTTAGAAGAAGAAATCACTCTTCATTTAAGAGAATTTAACGAATACGTAGCTTCTTCTGGACTCTTTAGAGGAACTATTTTACCGACAGGAGAAGGGTTAACTGTAGGCATCAAACTATAAAACTGGCACTTGATTTGCTTTTAAAAAAGCATGTCTCTTTTTTGTTGTGTCGCTTGTGAAAAAAAAGCTACCTGGAAGTACCTTCCTCTTTGTCGTTCCTGTCATCTTGCTCTCAAACCCACGAATTCAATTTGTGTGATTTGTGGTTCTCCCTTATGTAAAAAAGAATGTCGATTTCCTTGGTTACAGCCTTATCCTATCGAAAAAGTCCACGCACCCTTTTTGTCTTTAGGACGAACTCACGAGATCCTCAAAGCTTGGAAAAAAAAACCAGGACCTCAGCTTGAAAGACAAATTTTTAATTGGAATCATGACTTCTGGACACAACTCGCTGTTGAAAATTTTCAATCCATTATTCCTGTTCCACAACATTTGAATCGGTGGAACCAACTCAAACACCACCCTTCGCATGAAATCGCACGAAGAACATCTATAAAACTCAACATTCCCATCATAGAACCATTGACCTTTAATCAAAAAATAACAAATGCTGCAAAAAAAAATAGAAGTGAAAGACTTCAGATGAACACACTTCTAAAATGGAGCTTCTCAAAACATAAACTTGAATTAGTAAAAAAAATATTAATCGTAGACGATTTTTATACCTCTGGCGGAACGCTAAAAAACATCAGTCGATTTATTCAACAAGAGTACCCCATTCAAATTCAAGCACTCGTTCTTGGAAGACGTCCCCTTTATGATAGCTCCACAAGTGAGCTAGCTTGAGTTGAAGGAGGTGTTTCAGTATTTTCTTCATCCCAGAACAAAGGACACACTGGTATTTTAAATTCTGGATCGAGTTCATTCATCAATCTTCCCACTTGTGCAGCAGCAAAAGAAGGTCCGAGTCCATCAGTTAAAAAATAAAGATTCTTTTTTCGTTGGGTTGTCACGATACCTTCAAAGAGATCAGGAGAAACAAAAACTGTTTTTTCTTCAAAACTCACATGTTCATCAACAATAGTGTCTGTCCATTGCTTGGTATCTGCATCAATCCAAGGTTCTGATGCAAACATTTTATTTAACACTTGTTTAATACGTCTCATTTTTTTTGCAATCAGACGGTTATCTTCAGTTTCATCTGGAGTGAGAAAGAGAGTCCAGCGACTTTTACGACTTCCATCCAAATAGTGGCCCCAAACCCGTCGATCCGTGGTTTCACCTGTTTCTCGGATCGGAGTTCCAACAAAGTTCTCCAACCAACGAGAGTCTCCTCCCATCATTCGATCATGCGTAAAAGTCACTTGAAGAACGCCGGTAGGTAACCATTTCCGGTTTAAATCTTGAACAGAAAACGACTGTCCTTCTGAAGTGACCATTTTTTTAGAAAGCCCATCAATCCCTTTTAAAGAAGACCATCGATCCGCATAGATGACTCGGTCAAACGTTAAACTCTCACCTGATTTAAATTCAACTTCAATCAAGTCACCTTCTCTAATAGAAGCAATATCAATATTTTTTAGACGTTCAAATCTTGAATGATTCTCAAGACGTTCGTTTAAAAACTCTAACATCGAGTTTTCAATTTGCTCAATATCCCAAAAAAAACGTGATTCTTTAAGAGGAACAAAATAATGTTCACATCCCCATAAAAATTGTTCACGAAGATCTTCTTTCTCTGAAGGACTTAAAGGCTTAGACCACGGCATTTCTCTAAAGGTCTTATTTTTAAATTCTCTTAAAAAACGGCCCTTCTCCAATTCTCCAGCAGGGATTTCAAATCGAACACATAAATCTTGCCAAACAGAAGCTCCAAGATCAGATTCAATTAATGAAAGCGGAGAATGAATAGTCGCTCCTTCTCCAGTCACCCAATAAAGGTTTTCATTTGAATTTTGAGAGAGATAACTGATTGCAAGTAAAGCTGACCATCCCTGACCAATCACAAGTGTTTTTTTCTGAGAAGATTCCGACATGGCGACAGTCTATCGAATGAAACTCCTCAAGGGCAAGTTTTTGTTTATTTTCAGGACTTTTTATCTTAACGCGCAACGACTTAAAATAAAGACTACTTCGATTCCACCCATTTTTGATGAAGTAAGTTTTGAGCATCGGTTAAGCGTTTACCCGATACAAATAAACGCAAAAGAGTCGAATGAACGACAGCATGCAAAACAGAAATATTTTCGTTTTCAAAAAGACTTAATGATTCAGCTAAAACAGCTGCTGAATTATTCCAACCTGAAGTGATCACACTGAGGACCCGATAATCCGGGTACCCCTTAAAACTTCGAACAAACTCTTGCACCACAAGATCTTCTAGGCCCTTTTTCCAATGAACCCAATCATTCTCGCGAATGACCAACCAAAGGTGAGTCGGTTCAAAGCTCATTTGAAGAATGTCTAATTTTTTATGCTCAGCAAAATCAACTACAGCCGAACTCACTGTCGAGCGATGAAGATCAACTCTGATCGGAAAAGATTGAGAGTCAGAAACCACTAAAGACGCTTGATCTTTTTCTAGAGAAACTTGAGTTCCTTCTTCTCTTTGATGAGCATGAGCAACATTTACAGGAATCTGCTGTCCCGCTGCAAGTGCGACACTTCTTGAATGAAGAACCCCTGCTCCAGAAGCAGAAGCTTCCATCATCGTGCGATAAGAAAGATGTTTCAACTGTTTAGCATCTACCACTTCATCAGGCCGTGCCGAATAAATTCCTGTCACATCCGTATAAATTTCACACGACTGAGCCCCTAAGCACGAAGCAAGGGCAACAGCAGTCGTATCAGATCCCCCTCTTCCAAGAGTGGTAATTTCCTTCTCTAAACTCACACCTTGAAACCCAGCAACAATAACGATTTGATTTTTTTCTAATGCAGCTAAAATTCGGTGTGGTTTAACTTCAACAATTTTTGCGTTTTGATGATCATTTGAAGTAATGATCCCAGACTGAGAACCAGTTAAAGAAATCGCTTGAATTCCAACTTCATCCAAAGCCATTGATAAAAGAGCCATTGAAATTCTCTCTCCAACAGAGACTAACATATCCAACTCTCTTGAAGGAGGCTGAGAAGAAACTTGATAGGCTTGCTCAATCAGTTCATCTGTAGACTTCCCCATGGCCGAAACAACAACCACGAGTTTTTCGCCTCTCTGACTTCTCTCACGAAGCGTTTCAGCAATAGACTTCATTTTCTCTGAAGAACTCAGAGAGGTTCCGCCAAACTTGAGAACAAAAAGATGAGGAATCATTGAAACGCAACAAATGATCGCTTACGAAAAGAAGCACTTTTCTTATACTGAGTTCTGTTCTTTTTCTCTTCCTTAAAAGCAAGTCCTAAAGAACGATAACTTTGGGTACGATCCCCAGGTAAAGGAAGCCGAATTGACTTTCCTACACGAAGACGACGACTCGATCGAATTCCGTTGAGTTCTTTAATAGGATAAATACTGATCCCAAAACGTCTTGCGATTCGTCCAAGAGTATCTCCTTTACGAACCTTGTACCGCCGAAATTCAACAGACTTACTAAACTCTGGGTTATTATACTGAGTCAAAAATCTATTTTTTGCAGATGCAGGCAATTTAATACGATAAGTCTTCAAATGTGGAGGAGTGCACCACCTCAAAATCTCTGGATTTAATCTCTTCACATCTGAATATTCTAAATCAGCAGCCTTCGCAATTTTCCAAAGATCTGCAGGTCCTTTCACCTCAAACTCAACTGTTTTCTGTCCTCCAACATCCCCTTTACGAGTGACATGAGGAAGAGGAACTACACTTGAAATAGAAGAAATTTTTCGAATCAGATCTGCGGTAGTAAGAGGAGTAGAGTTCTCAGACTGAAAGAGATCACTGTCATCATCATCATCTTCAACAAGAACGGCAGCTAGTGATGAAGTAGATTCTTCAACTTGAGGCTCCTCGGGTTTATCTTCAACAATCCCCAACTGTGCTGGGGAAGATTCATCTTGCTCAGACAAACTTGCTCTCACTTCAGACTCAGTAAATCTTTCCGGAAAACCAAATTGAGTTCTATTTTTTGAAATCAAAGCGGCTGCCATAATTTTTGGAACATAATTGCGAGTCTCAGATTTTAAATAACGGTGTCTAGACAAACTCCAAAAGTTTTTAGTTCCATATCGCCGAATCGCACGAGCAATCTTTGCTTCTCCCGCATTGTAAGAAGCAGCAGCGAGTTCCCAAGATCCATAAATTTGATAAAGTCTTTTTAGATAAAGAACGGCAGCGGCAGTTGATTTTGCAATATCTCTTCTCTCATCTACCCACCAATTCACTTTTAAACCAAAACGTTTTCCGGTTCCTCGAATAAATTGCCACGGGCCTACTGCCGCCGCACGAGAACGAGCATGGTTATTAAATCCACTCTCAATCATTGCAAGATAAACGAGATCCATAGGAACATCATTTTCTTTTAAGATAGGTTGGATATATGGAATGAAATACTCTGATCGCTCTAGATAACGAACAAAGTGTCTTCGCCCTTTTCCTGTAAAATATTTCACCCAATGAGTAACCCGGTCATTCACCGAAACCGGAAAATCAAAATTTGTATTTTCCAATGTAACCCCGAGAACCTTCATCGGATCTCCAGGGGAGCGAATGACTCCTGACTGGTTGAGTGGGCTGGGAACATTTTCCTGAGAAGGAATTGTCTCAACGGTTTTTGTAAGTGGCGTAGCACACCCCACCAATCCAATTAAAATCAGGCTAGTCGCTCTTTTCATTTGTTTTACCATTCGAACCATTGTCTTTCGTCTCTCCAAGAAAATCCAATTATTTTCAACCCTTACCACAAATCTTTTGTTACAACACTGCAAAACAAAACTCATAAAAAAAACAAAGAACAAAAAAGTCTTTTATAATTAAGAAGTTATCTCTTTTTTTGTGCTTTAAAAGATTTCTTTTCTGGACTTATTTTCTCAATTTCTAAACCTCTCACAGGCGCTTTCACTGGTTGTGAAAACACAGGTATTTTTTTTTCTTCTTCAATTTTTTCAACAACTAATGCAACCTTCTTCGGAGAAGGTGCCGTTGCTGTTTTTCGGTCAAGAGGAACCTCCTGATGAAGTGCCTGTGCTCCTTTCCACAACCCAACAACGCTTATAGTCATAAAAAAAAAGAAAAAATAATGCATCCAAGACCGTATCGGTCTCAAGCCCGCAATGTTTAAGGCAAATGACATTGTGAACCTACCTAAACTCTATCAAATCATTTAAGAAGAAGAAAAACGAAGGGGAATCATCTTGTATCTATTCATCGCTTTAAATTTTTTAGCACTTCAAGCAAACGCCAATTTTTCAACACTTCAACAAGTAGGGCTCTCCCTTCCTCCTTTAATTCAATCTTTGAGTGAAGATAAGGAACTTCTTCATTTTTTAAAAAAGACCGGTGCACAGATCAGTCTTGCTCCTATTCAAAAAAGTAGATGGGGGAAAACGATCTCCGTTGAACTTTCAATTGATGGAATTTTAATTGAAGGAGCCACACAAAAAATACATTTTAAAAGAAACGAATTTTCTCCTATTGGAAATTTAGATTTTCAGCCTTTTGAAATTCCTTCAAAAAAAGGAATTAAGTCACGCGAAGAAGTTTCTCTTTGGATTCCCCATGGTCGAGAGACACTCAAAACTTTACCTCAACTCGCTTTGGTTAAAACTGAAAATACTTTTCAAGCACAATGGATTTATCGAGCAATCACCGATTTCTCAGAATATCTTTTTGAAGCAAAAACGGGTGCCTTAATTGCAGAAATTCCTCATTTTCATACATTTGAACCCATTTATGTCGGACATGCACCTTCTGATCAACAAGTCACATCCCGTGGGGATTTTCTTGATTTAGATATCGAAAAAGTCTGGTGGACTGTCTTACAAAACCAACCTATGCCAATAGGAGAGCCGGATAAAGATATCCTTCGGGCTCAAAAAAATGCACAGCAAGTTTATCATTATTTCTCTGAACATTTTGATCGTCATAGTTATGACAACAAAGATAGCTCGTTAAAAAACGTAGTTCATGTTGGAAAAAACTGGGCAAATGCATTTTGGCATCGATGGGACCACTATATGGCCTATGGTGATGGAGACGGGATACAAACAGGTTCCTTTACCCTGGCTACGGATGTAGCGGGTCACGAAATGACTCATGGAATAATTTCAGAAACCAGTCGTCTCTCTGGATATGGTGAAATGGGCGCCTTAAACGAAGCTCTCTCTGACTTTTTTGGTGAGATGCTCAGTGACCCCACTCCAAAATGGTCTCTTGGAGAAGACTTATGGCTTGATCCTCTAAAAAAAGTATTTGGGCTTCGATACCTAAAAAAACCTTCGATCCTTGGTCATCCAGAAAAAAGAAGTGAAAAAATCACCACAGAAGGACCATGCACGTCTCTCAACGATCAATGCTATGTCCACCACAACTCGACCATTTTTAGCCATACGATGGTAAAAATCACAGAACAACTCGGTATTTCAAAAGGCGAAATTCTTTTTTATGAAGTCATGACTCGATACCTTCACCGATACTCTGGAGTGAATCATTTTGCAAAAGCAACGCTTGAGGCATGTAAATCAATCGATGTTTTTAACGAAAACGACTGCTCCACTGTGGAAGACGAATTGATCAACTCAGAACTCTTAAATTAATGAAGATGATTCGGATTAAATTTCTTAATGACAAGTACAATTGCTCGATTCAATTCATCATCACTTGCAAAAACCTCGTCCACCTCTTTTGCGGACATCAGAAATTCAATGACTTTAATTGCAATATCTCGAAGGGTACTTTGAAAATACAAACCGTTGAGTTCATCTTCAGCAAAGTCTTTTCGAACCGCTCTTCTTGCAGCGCGATACTGTTCTGCTTCGCTCATCGTCAACTCTTCAAGCGAGTCTTTTGAAAGCCCCATAGAAGCAAACGTTTTTTTTCTCAGATCATCTTCTGTTAGAACCGAAGACCTGATCACTTCATAAAGAGAATCAAACGCTTGAGCCCGCTGAGTGGTTTCCAAACAAATTGACTGATCATTCTCTAAACGAGTAAGTATACTCTTACATAAATTCTTTACTGTATTTGCGTCTGTAGAGGCCATTGAATCTCCCTTGCCATTTTCTCTACTTTAAACGACTTTTTAATCTTTTTGTAAAGATTTCAAAAATTTCTTCAATTTCATGAATTGAAAAGAGTTTTCCTCCCCCAAGAATGAACAGAGCTCCAAGTATTACCAAACTCATCACTTGAGTCACACGCGCCATTACAAGACCAAAAAAATCAGTTAAATTAAGAAAAAGACTTTCGGTTCCCTGAAAAGAAAACCACAAAACTCCTCCCATCACCCCACTCAACAATAGGTGCTGAAAGAAACTCTTTAACAGTGCTTTACTATGAAAAACTCCCCCTCGGGCCCGAATAAATTGAATATGTAAAATCAATAAGAATAGGAAATTACTCAAAGCAGCAATTGATGTTCCTAAAGCAAGACCTAAAAAACTTAATTTTTTTATCAATATCAAATTAAAACTAATATTTAAAACAACAGAGAATAAACTAGAAAGAATTGCAACTCGAGTTCTCCCCGTAGCATAGCAAATAGGAACCATGAGCTTCACACCCGAGTAAGCAACCAGTCCAACTGCATATGCAATCAATGCGTAAGCAGTTGACTGCGTATCCTTCACTCCAAATGCCCCATATTGAAAAATCATTCGAATCAAAGGAACACTCAATACCATTAAACCCACCATTGCAGGAAAATTCACAGCAAACACTTTTTTTAGTCCTTCAAAAAGCCCTGAAGAAACTCCTTGAATATCTTGTTTTGACCAAGCTCGAGACACCAAAGGAAGAGATGCTGCCGCTAGACTCACCCCAAAAACCCCAATTGGAAATTGCATCAGCCTAAATGCATAATTTAACCATGAAACGGCCCCCGGCCCTTCTCCTGTTGCAAGTAAACTACTGACTAAAATGTTCACTTGGGTTGCAGCCATTCCAAAAGTTCCTGCTCCCATGAGTAGCCATATTTTTTTTAAACCTGGATCTTTATACCAAGCAGGCTCATCTTTTTTTCTTTTAATCCAGCGGTATCCTACAGAAACGACTTTAGGATACTGAGAAAAACACTGAACCACTCCACCCAATAAAAAACCAATAGCCATTCCATAAATTTTGGGCCATCCAAAATAGGGAGTAACAACTACGACACCAAAAACTCCTGTTAAAATTGTTGTTAAGTTAAATAACGCTGAAGCAAAGGCCGGAAGAAAAAACACTCGATTTGCATTCAAAATTGCCATAAATGCCGCAGCAAGAACAACAAAAGGAAAAAAAGGATACAAAATTCGAGTCAACTCAACAGTGAGTTCAAACTGTCCTTCTACTTTATGAAAAGAAGAAGCGTAAACCTCCACAATTTCAGGTGCGAAACAAATTCCAATCACTGCAAGTAAAGACGTTCCTAAAAAGAGAGAACGAAAAGCCAAACCAGCTAATCTCCATGCCCTTCGCTCCCCTTCTCTTTGACGAATATCTATAAAAGTAGGAACCAAAGCTGAACTCATAGATCCTTCTGCAAACAAATCTCGAAATAAGTTAGGAATTCGAAAAGCAATTTGAAAAGCATCTGTTTCGACTCCTGCTCCGAAGAAAAAAGCAAATACTTGTTCTCTCACCAATCCCAGAATACGACTCATTAGAACAGCAACACTCATTAAGCCCGCTGCTCGAGTTACTTCTTTTTGTTCATCCGAAGCCATGGGTCCCCTAAGTTTTAAACTTTCTTTCAAGCCATTGATCAATTCCAGAATCCAATTTCGATCGAAAAGGAGCTGCCAAAAGACTCAATTTTACTTTAAGATCCAGTTCACCTTCTTTACATAAAAGCTCTGCTGAGAACATCTTTGAACTCGCTGTTACTTTTTTATTTTTCTCATCTCGATCGATTTGAATGGATCCTGCTACAGGCGATTTACTGAGAAATTTTTCAATATCTGCAGAAACCCGGTCATAAAGAACTTGGGCTGAATATCCTGGAAGCGAAACGGTCCTTGTATACTGTGGCATACCCCCTCCTCTCTTTGTCTATAAAGTTACACTAATTATTAAGAAGTTCAATTTCCGCAAGCACTTGACCTGCTTCCACAAAATCTCCTGTCTGGACATTCCAGTGAATCGACTTAATCGGACGAGATAAACGATGGGGAACAAGACGACCTCCCGTTTCAACTTGAACAGTGACTTCACCTGCCGGAACCATCGCACCCTCTCGATATCGAAGCGCATGTACAACCCCATGAGACCACGATCTGAGAAAGCCTTTATTTTTTTTTGTGACCAAAGTCACCCAAAAAAAACTCACTCCAATCCGCACCCACCATCGACCTGCTTCAACCTGAAGAATATAAAAAGAATGATTTTTTCCAAAAACTAAAAGCTCACCTTTTTTTCCTTTTTTTTGATTCCATAAAAAAGACTGATGGGAAACAAAATCCAAAGGGACTTCAACTCGTTGATCTACTAAACGTGTATTCACTCTCCATTCACCTTGAGTCTCATCAGTAAACAAGGAAGCAAGCGCAACTCCTATTTGCTGAATCTCAATAGGTTCCATTAAAGTCGGTATAAATTCTTCACTCAAAAACTGAGTATGAAAAATCCCTTCTTGGATCCAAGGATGAGATAAAAGCTCAATGAGCCATTTTTGATTCGAACGAACAAACCCATTCACTTTTAAATTGGAGATTGCATCTCGTAGTTTCTGAAGTGTAGTTTCTTTTTCAAATCCAGTGGCTTGAAAAAAACCTAACGATACAGCGTCTTTTGGTAGAAGATTATTTTGGCGATAAAAAACAACATCCGAATTTCTTTTTTTTAATTCCCAGTCCTGCACCTCTCCCCCAAAAGGAAGCTGAAAAAGCGGATCTTCACTCCTCACCTGACAAGAAACTCCACATGAAAAAGAGACCTCTTTCCGAAGCTTCGGAGGATCCCATCCGAAAACAGAAGCCAACTGAGATTTCAATAAACTATTCTTTGTCATCGTTTCCAAAAGTTGAAAATAAATCGGAAGAACCGGTTGAAAATCACTCCAATAACATCGATCTCCATCAACCAAAAAAGAAAGTGTTCCTGCACCAGAATATCCAATGTGATCCAAAAGAACTTTCGAATGCTGCTCAATCAATAGAAGCTCAGAACTCTTTTTCTTTGTCACTAAACAAAAATCTAAAATAGGTTCTTCACCTAAACGCAAAGATCGATCGACCGACGGAAAAAACTGAATTGTTCCATCCACAAAACGAACAAATGGGACTTCAATCAGTCGGGCCCCTTCAACATCATTTTCGATCAGAAAAACGGGGTCATCACATTGAAATTTCAACTGCTCAACCCAGGCCTCCACTTTCATTGCCATTTCCTCAAAATCGGTCAGACGAAGAGAAAGACGTTTTCCATCCACATTTGTTTCAACTGACTGGAGAATAAAAGGAGGTTTAAGTCCGTTTTTATCAATACATGCCTCTAACTCATTAATATTTTGGAAGGGAGTCAGGTCATGTCCTCGGTGAGGAATCCCTAAAGATTCCAACGTGTTCAACATATTTAATCGATTGGCGAGTAGATTTAAGACTCGAACAGGAGGACCAATGAATTCCATTCCCTCTTCATGAACTAGCTGAAGAATTTCAATATTTCTTCCTTCACCACCCAATCCCGGATGAACCCCTAAAAACGAGGCGTCTGGCTCTCTTTCCTTGAGTTGATCGAGCAAGTCAGATAAAAGAGACATCGAAATAGAGGATATCGGCAAATGAGTCAGTTCTGAAGCGAGATAAACGCGGTAGCCTAAGGCAACTAATTTCTCCTGAAGAACCTCTTGAAAAGCTGAATGATCTAGCAAGAGTAATACGGGTCTCGATGATTGTGAGGATTTCGCAAGTTTAACTGACATGAAGCCCGATCTTACCAGGAACCGACGCGAAGGACACGTAGATTTAAACTTATGAAAGTGCCAATTTCTCTTACAGAATACTTCTCAGCTGATCTTCTACAAGCAATGTTGTCGACTTTAATTGAACACGAACTTCTAGAGTCTGAAGAAGCTTTTCACTCAAACCGGTTTTTAAACCGTTCTGTAGTTCCTCATATCAAAAACTTATCTGAAAGATTCAATCGACTGTCAGACCAAAAAGTTTCAGACCACTACTGGAAAGGAAGTAGTAATCCTCAAAACCTAAGGATGGCTTACCTCCTTCATTTCATGCCAGCAAATCTTTATCGAATGGCTTGCGTCTGGACTGAACTTAACCGACTAGGATTTCAATGGCCCAAACAAAATCAACTCCGAGCAGTTGAACTGGGAGCGGGGCCCGGTTCTGCAACCTCCGGGATAGCCATTGCTGAATCGATCTCCGAATCTAAAAACAGTTCTCTGCCAGAGCAACTCAAGTGGACGTGGATTGAACGAGATTCTCAAATGATGAAACTAGGACAAACCTGGAATCAAAAACTCTTTCAAATGAAAAACAAGCCATGGACTATTCAAAAAAATCATCAGAAGCTCGATCTCTCTCAACCCTTGTTTGATCGAAAAACACCTGCATTTGACCTATGGGTTTCAAGTTATTTTTTAAATGAGATCGAAGATACTCCGGAAGATTTAGCTCAGTACCTTATTGCTCAATGGAAAACTCATCTCAATAAAAATGGAATTGTTATTCTTATTGAACCAGCACTAAAAAAGGAATCGAGAAAGTTTCTTTCTTTTCGGGAGGCCCTTTTAAAACAGGTCGAACAAGAAAGAAAATTTAGCCTTCAAGTCATCACCCCATGTTTAGGAAATCAAAAGTGCGGTGCCCTCATGGAACCTGAAGACTGGTGCCATGAAGTCGTTCGCTGGTGGCGTCCTGACTACTATAAAAAACTTGATCAGCTCTCTGGTTTAAATCGAAAAGACCTTCCCTTTTCTTATTTAGTGCTCACTCGTGACCGAAGACCCATTGAAGATATTCTTCCTACTCTTTCAAATACCTCTTCAAATAAAAGGCATCGACTCGTTAGTCCTAGCTATGCAACAGGCAGAGACTCTGAATTCTATCTCTGTGGGCAAGAAGGAAAAACAAAAGCACAAATTCGTCTTCAAAAAGAAGAGGTCCCAACACGAGGGGATATTTTACTAGGAACTGAGCTCGAAGGAATGGACCACCGTCCTCGAAGAGTCCTTTCTGTTGATTCTGTTTTAAATATTGAAGGAAAACATCCGGTTCAACTGATCCCTAAACGAAACGCTTAATGTGGTTTTCTATTTTTAAGAAGATCGTCAATTTCATTGTCTGAAACCGTAGGCCGAGCTCCTCCAAATGACTTTAACGTATGCTCTAATCGATTGATTAGTAATTTTTGTTCAAGATGTGTTTCATCTTCAAAGTTTTCAAGTAAATATTTAACTGTTGTAAGCGCATCCCAAAGAGTCCCGATACATTTTCGAATCTGAGGCCTCGATTGAGCACTGGTTGCTTTCAATGCAATTTCTTCTCCTAAAGTCGCAATATGAGCAACATCTGGAAGATTTAACTGATGAGCGGTTCCTTTGATCGTAAACATTGTTGTAGAGAATTTTGAAAACTCCCCTTTATTCGCTTCCATATTGGATTCGATAAATTCGAGCGTTTTTTCTGCATCAATAGCAAACCCAGAGAGTTCATCAACAAATGCCTTTAGCTGTTCTTGAGATGGTTGAGTCATATCAAATCACTTTCTTATCAATCAGAACTGAAAATACTTTGTCCTGAACTTGTTGAACCGTAATGGGTTTTACGAGGTAGCTATCCACGCCCTTTTGGATGGCTTCAATCACTCTCTCTTTAGTATTCTCTGCGGTGACCATCACAAAAGGTAAGTCCTTTAGTTTTGGTTCACTCCGGATAAAACCTAAAAGTTCTAACCCATCTCCAATTTCCATTCGCCAATCACATAAGACAATATGAACAGGATGTTCTTTCAAATGCTTCATCGCTTCTGGTCCACTGGAGACTAATGTTATTTGCTGAAAACCAAAATTTTTGAGGAGATCGCGAATCTGCACGCGAATACTCATCACATCATCAACAACTAAAATTTCAACCTCTTTTTTTAGTAGTTCCATAGGTCCTCAGAGATTCTATTCTAAATGCCAATAAAAGGGAGAGACAAGAACTTTCTAAGACTAAACGCATCAAGCATTCATGGATTGACAAAATTTAATTTAAAAAGGAACACCTTGTCATGAAAACTTTAGTCATCTTATTGATCTTGTTTAGTGGAATTGAAGGAAAAGCCTCCCCTGAGGCGTTAGCTAAAAAGGAAATCCAGGAAGTCTTACATTCATTACGAAGCTCAGACTCTTTGCGTCAATTTAATCAATCCTCAAGAAACTTTGAGACCCTTTCACAAAGCTCTTTTACTCAAGAGTTTCAATGTAAAATTCTGGATGATTTCAAAGAAGAAGATCTTATTCTCTTAGAGGAGTGGACTGAAAACCTCCCTTGCTCTCTCAAAATTAGTGAAAAAATAGAGAACTACTGGAGTGCTCAACCTATTCCACTCATTCTCTCTAGAAACACAGGAAAACCAACGCTAGAAAAAGTCGTCAATCCAGACAGTGGTCCTATTTACAGTCGAGGAGAACTTCAAAAAAAACAAATCGCAATTACCTTTGACGATGGTCCACACAGAAGAAGAACTCCTAAAATCTTAGATATTCTTTCTGATTTTCAAGTAAGAGCGACTTTCTTCAATGTGGGAGAAAATATTCGACGTTATCCTGACCTCTCCCTTCAAGCTGCAAATGATGGTCATTCTGTAGGGACACACACAGATACCCATCCCAGAGTCATTAAACTTCCTTTCAAAGATGCTCAATTTGAAATTCTAAATGCTCATGAGTCTGCTCTTTTAGCAACGGGGTCTGACACCCATTTTTTTAGATTCCCTTACGGAGAGAAAAATAAACAAATTCAAAATTGGGTAAGAGAACAAAAGTTTGCAACTTTTTTTTGGAATATGGATTCTCTGGACTGGAAAATCACAAAAGTGGACGCACTCTATGAAAACGTAATCAAAGAAATCGAAAAATTTAAAGGAGGGATTATTCTATTTCATGACATCCATGAGCAGACTGTTCGCGTCCTTCCTCGAGTTCTGCAGTACCTTGAAGACAACGAATTTGAAACAGTCGTTTTCGTACCCAGCTTAAATTGACAGAGCTGAATGAAACCGGTATACCTCTGATATGTTTGGAATTTCTGGTGAACATCTTGTCATTCTTGCCATTGTCTTAATTTTGTTTGGCCCTAAACGAATACCTGACGTTGCTCGCACTCTTGGAAAGTCTTATCGAAATTTCAAAGATGCACTTGATGGGATTCCGGAACCCAAATACACTAAGATAGAAGACCCTGAACCACAAAAGGATTCTCCTCCCAAAAAAGAGACATGAGTCCAAATAACTAACGCAGGCGTCTCTCTGGAGTCCCCATGGAACATTTTGAAAATGATCATTTTGCAAAGTTTTTAAGTCGTTTTGAGATTGAAGGAATCACCCAGTCTCTTGCTCATCAAATTAATCAAGATTATGCAGGAGAAACCGTCGCACTGATTGGGGTCCTCAAGGGGTCATTTGTTTTCTTATCTGATTTGATTAGACGCCTTAATGTCGATGCCCAAGTTGATTTTGTAAGAATGACCCGCAATAAAACTCAAAGTGACCCAGAAAACGGAACTATTAGTACAATCAAAGACCTGACCTTAGAAATTAAGGACAAACATGTCATCATCGTTGAAGAAATTATTGATAGTGGAAGAATTCTTAAATTCCTCTACGATCGTATTCGGTCCGCTTCTCCTCGCTCCGTAGAAGTACTTACACTTCTAGACAAAGGAAAAAAAAGACTGGTCGATGTACCTGTAAAATATGTCGGAAAAAGCATCGACGATCAGTTTCTCGTAGGGTACGGACTCGACCTAGAAGAACAATGGAGAAACCTTTCCGATATTTTTTACCTAAGATATCCAAACTAAAAACGATCAATCATTAAATCAATCCACTGCCACTGATTAATGATCGGAACTGCCTTTTGAAGTTGTTTTAGGGTTTTTGAGTTTTTTAATTTTCTCTTAAATGAAAACTGTTCCTCGGAGCCTGTTTCAGCCCACTGTGAGATTCCATAATCCTGTTCGTCTTCACCTGCAGCCTCAAGACAGTCAATAAACTCAGCTGGAACTTCGCCTTTTTCAATCTGTTCTTTTGTCACTGAAAGAGTTTTTCCGTCGACAGTGACACATTCCAAATGATCAATTTCTCGTTCACCCACCACTCCCTGTGGCTCATCTCCTGCTAAAAAGACAGGCGCATCTTCCAAGTCATCCTGATTCATTGGAATAACAAAGTTTGTAGGTTCTTCATAAAAAACTTTAATATATCCTGTATGCGGATCTGCAAACGTTGAAAAACTCGTTAAAATCGCAGTCATTAAAATTAATGTTTGAAAAGTTCGGTGCATGAGATTCTCCTGAGAACTCTACGTACATCAAGATAACGCGATCAGTCAATGGTTTTTAAGCAGGTTTCCACTCATAAAGTCTCGATTTAAAATGAGATTCAGTCAACGAATCGAGAACCTGCTCCACACTCGCCTCGCCCATAATCATCTGATACACACCATGGGTAATTGGCATTAAAATTCCTCTTTCACGAGCATATTCCCAGACATATTTAGTCGTACGAACTCCTTCTGCTGTACTCTGAATATCTCTGATTATTGAAGTCAGTTTTTCATTTTTCCCAAGACGATAACCCACTCGATAATTACGACTCAAATCACTACTACACGTAGCTAACAAATCTCCTACACCAGCAAGTCCTAAAAATGTTTCTCTTTGAGCTCCCATTGCCTCGCCAAATCGAACCATCTCAGCAATACCTCGAGAGATTAAAAGAGCGCGAACATTTCTTCCCATACCGATTGCATCCAAAGCTCCAGAAGCAATAGCTAAAATATTTTTTAAAGCCCCTGCCCACTCGACTCCAATTAAATCTCTTCCACCAAACACACTAAACTTTTCTGAAGATAAAATATGTGTTCCTGCTTCAATCACTTCCTCGTAAGATGAGGCAATAACGGTGGCAGCCGGTTCCCCATCTGCAATTTCTTTAGCTAAATTTGGACCACTCAGTGCACCCACACGAAGACAAGGAAGTTCCTCCAAAAGAACCGTCGAAACTCTTTTTAAAGTTCCCTCCTCAACCCCTTTTGTTGCGTGAATAATAAGCTCTTCTCCAGTCATAAAAGAAGCCATTTCCTTTGCACGTCCACGGGTTGCCCTTGATGGTAGAACCCATAAAATCGCTCTGATTGGAGAATCAAACAACTGACTCATTTCAGAAAATGCTCGTACATTATTACGAAGTTCTAATCCTGGAAGATACTTTGAATTTTGGTGAGTCGAATTCATTTCTCGAGCGATGTCTTCACTCCTCACCCAAAGCCTTACTTCTTTTACATGAGCAGAAGCTAAATGGACAAGAACAGAGCCCCACGCTCCTCCCCCCATTACTGCTATGGTTTCATTACGCCAAAAATCCTTGCTCATCCTTTTCTCCCGGTCGAAGAAAACGGTGTCCTTGATCTGCCTTAACACTTAAACCGTATCCACTTAAACGATTACGGTAATAGTAAAGTAGATTCATTTGACCGCTCCAAATTAATTCACCTTGTTTTTCAACAACAGAAACCCCATGAAAATTTCCTAGTCTTTTTAAACCTGTTTGCACTAAAGACTCAAAAGACTGAGTTCTCATTGCTTCACTCAGATGAAGTTTTCCCTCTCCTTCTTTTCTTTTCAGCAATAACAGTACTGCTCTTGCTTGTTCCGAAAATCGTTCAAATGGTATTGTCGTTTGATTTTTTGATAACCGAAGAAATCGATATAAATCAAGATCAGGATACTTTTTTCTCAATGCTCGTAAATAAGAAAACGCAACCCAGTGAGAACTTAAAACTACATTTTCTTCATAGAAACGATCGACTAAAACCTCTCCTAAACGTTTCGTGTACTCTTCATCTCGTTGAAGATTATGATCAAGCTTACCCAAAGTTGTTAGCCATTTTTTTGGATCAATAGGTCTTCCCTGTAAATCTAAAGACCGTCCTTCTTCATCTACAGAGTTTCCAAAAACATCCAGAGGTCTACCTATTCGAACTGTAAAATTACTTTGAGAGGAAAAGAATTTCCAAAAGAACCGAAAAACCTGAATCATAGCAGGACCAGAATCATCTGAGACTCGAACAAACCGATGCTTTCCTTCCTGAATCAAATAATTTTCAATCAGTGAACGCGCCTCTAAAACAAAATGATAACTCGTCACCATAGGCACAATATAGATATTTGGGTTTTGAGCTTCTCTTTTATAATTTTCTATTTGAGCTTTTAATCCTGTTCCTAATAAACCTAACTTTAATTGACTTTCAATCGCTCCACTTCTAGAACGACCTCCACCAGGAAAAAAAATCGAATGAGTTCCTCTTTTCAAAATCTCCATACTATAGTTTTTAAGAGTTGTTTTATAAATGAGATTAGATTTTAAACGATCGACCGTATAAGCTCCTAAATTTCCCATAAAAAAACTAAGAATCGGATTTGAAAAAAGATTTAAACCTGCACCGTAAGCAAAAGGGGGAAGTCCCATTAAATAAATAAGGTAACCAATGAGAATACTATCAATATTACTTTGATGAGTGGGTACTAATAAAACCGTCCCTTTCTTTTCTAATTTTCTGAGTGTTTCTACTTCTCCTTCAATAAATAAACTCGATTCTAAATTTTTAGTAAGCTTCCATGGTAAAAAACGCTTTACACTTGCAGCGTTTAACAGCCAATTAAAACCATAAGGCACAGCACTTGTCGCAAAATCATAAACTCGAGGACTAAATCTTCCTGCTATTTCATCTCCATAATATTTGATCACTCTTTCTAAAAGATCAGTCCGATCCACTTCTCCTGATGATTTTAGTAGTCCCGAATGGATGGATCCCCACATTTTTTGATCTCTCCATCTTCTAGGAAGAGTTGAAATCTGTGTAAACTTGAATTTTTGATTTCTTAGTCTAGATCGTTCCGTATAAAGAGCTTCTGCTAAGATCATTTCTTTTTCATAAGAATCTAAAGATTTTGTCGTTGCTCGGGTTAACGATTGAATGACCTGCGGTCGATCTTTTGTCAGCCTTAATAATGCACAAGAATCAATCGTCTTTTTTTGTGATTCCGTATGCCCCATCACCCCTCCAAAACTTTATTGACTTAATCTTCCCAAAGCTCCTTCAAGCTCTTTGAGTTGGCTCATAAATGCCTTTTCTTTTTCTTTTTCACGTGCAACCAACTCTGCTGGAGCTTTTGCGATAAAAGACTCTTTAGATAGTTTCTTTTGAACGTGCTTTAAGTCTCCAGTTACTTTTTCGATCTCTTTTTTCAATCGTTTAGATTCTTCATCCAAATCCACCAATCCTTTTAACGGGATTCGGAACTCAATTGCAGGTTGAGAAAGGGGAATAACTGCTTCTTCTGAAGTTGCTTCAACGCCTTCTTCAAGCTGATTCAATGATGAAACTCTACATAAAGTTAAAATATCTTTTTCATAAAGTTTAATAAAATCCTGAGTCGCACTATTTGAAGGAATAAAGTTCACCTGAAATTCTTTTTTTGGAGAAATTCTGTTTTCTCCTCTAAAGGCTCGAATGGCCTCAACTGCAGATTTTAAAGAACTCATGGTTTTCTCTGCTTCTGCATCCTTCCAAGTTCCTTGATGCTCTGGAAACTGCTGAAGCATCAAAGTCATCACTTCTTGTCCTTTTGTATTTTCAGCACATTTAATCCAAGGCAAGGATTGCCAAAGTTCTTCAGTCACATGTGGAACAATAGGGTGAAGCAAAATCAAAACTTGTTCTAATACATACCTGAGAACCCAAAGAGTTTCCTTCGCTTCCTGCTCTTCTTTTTGGAACGAAATTTTTGAAAACTCTAAATACCAGTCACAAAACTCTCCCCAGACAAAATCATATAAAGACTGAGAAGATAAATTCAACTCAAAATCAGACAGACCTCTATTTACCTTTTCGATAGTGTCTTGAAGTCGTGAAAGAATCCAACGATTCGTTACAGAAAAATTCGTCCGATTGGAGTGGACCCAAGAATCAAGTCCTCCTTTAGGTTCCTGATCAAAACCTAATTCTTTCCATTTCAAATGAAAATACTTAGTCGCATTCCATACCTTATTACAAAATGCCCGATATCCTGCAACTCGGTCTAGAGAAAGTTTTACGTCCCGTCCTTGCCCAGCCATGATTGCAAGCGTGAATCGAAGTGCATCTGCACCGTATTCACTCACAACAGTCAATGGGTCAATCACGTTTCCTTTTGATTTTGACATTTTTTTCCCATGCTCATCACGAACCATCGCATGAAGATAAACTTTCTTAAATGGAACCTCTCCAGTAAAGTGAAGGCCCATCATAATCATTCGAGCAACCCAAAAGAAAATAATATCAAATCCCGTTTCAAGAATCGCTGTTGGGTAAAAGGTTTTTAATGCCTGTGTTTTTTCAGGCCAACCCAACGTTCCCATAGGCCATAGCCCCGAACTAAACCACGTATCTAAAACATCTTCATCCTGCTTCATTTCGGAAGTAGGAGCCTTACATACAGGGCACTCCTCAGGATCCTTACGAGCCACCGTCATTTCCTGACATCTTCCGCAATACCACGCAGGAATCTGATGTCCCCACCAAAGCTGTCGAGAAATACACCAGTCTCTGATGTTATACATCCACTCAAAATACGTTTTTTCCCAAGTTTTAGGACGAAATTCGATTTTTCCAGTTTCAACTGCTTCAATCGCAGGCTTTGCTAATGAGTCGATTTTAACAAACCACTGTTTAGAAATCATAGGTTCAACAACGGTGTCACTTCTTTGAGAAATACCAACCATATTTTTATGTTCTTTAGATCGTAAAAGCGCACCCGACTCTTTTAAGTCCTGAAGAATTCTTTCTCGAGCAACTTTGAAATCGAGTCCAACATAGGGACCACCTGCAGCTGTAATTTTTCCATCCTTACCCATGACAGAAACGATGGGGAGTTGATGTCTTAGCCCTACTTCAAAATCATTAAAATCATGAGCCGGTGTGATTTTCACCACTCCGGTACCAAAATCTCTTTCTACATAATCATCAGCGACCACAGGAATAAGCTTCCCTAAAAGTGGAAGCTTCACTTTCTTTCCTATAAAAGCTTGATAACGTTCATCTTCGGGATCAACCGCTACTGCCGTATCCCCTAATAAGGTTTCAGGTCGAGTCGTTGCAACCGTCAGAAAATCTACTTCGTTCCCCTCGTCATCTACAACGGCATATTGAATATCCCAAATCGTACTTTTGCGTTCAGTAGGAACAACCTCGAGATCTGAAAGTGCTGTTTGAGCCTTTACATCCCAATTAATAATTTTTTCACCACGATAAATAAGTCCTTCTTCATAAAGACGAACAAACGCTTCACGAACGGCCTGAGTAAAACCTTCATCCATCGTAAATCGCTCTCGACTCCAATCAAAAGAAGAGCCCATTTTCTTTAACTGATGTGTAATTTTATTTCCGTGATCCCTCTTCCATTCCCAAACTTTTTCTAAAAAAGCTTTTCTTCCCAAGTCATAACGAGTAATGGGCTGTCCCTTTTCTTCAACGCCTTTTTTGGCAAGCTCTCGCTCAACAACCATTTGGGTGGCAATCCCTGCGTGATCGGTTCCTGGCATCCAAAGAGCATTGTCGCCTTTCATTCGTCTCCATCGAATCAGAATATCTTGAATCGTATTGGTCAGAGCATGCCCCATATGTAACGCTCCTGTTACATTGGGAGGAGGAATCATAATACAAAAACTTTGCTGCCCTTTTTTATTCGTATCTGAGGCCTCAAAACACCCTGAACTCTCCCAGAATTGATAAACTTCATTCTCAAAAAGGGATGGATCGTAAGACTTACCAAGCTCTCGTTTTTTTGGAGCAATTACTTTTTTTGCCATAACTCAGTCTTACTTCAATCCAACGCATGATTCCAGAGAGATTCGCCCTCTGCGTTTTCTATTTTATTCAGAGGAGTCTCTTCGAGTCACCATCAGTCCCAAATGAGACAGACGATTGCGAACCAACTTATAAAACTCACGCATTTCAGGTTCATCAACGCCTTGTTTTGCCTGCATTTGTGGACCAAAAAGATCATCTAATTGAGGGTAATCAATCTCAAACTGCTTGGAATAAAATCGATGTGCCATCGCGAAAAACAAAGTCCACATTCGAAGAGGTTTTGTTTTCACACTTCCAAATCCAGCAGGAGCTTTTACAAGGATGGTCCAAAGGTAGTCATCCGCATAATCTGTCTTCCAATCGGAGGGAAAAGGTAAAAATGTGATGTATTTCATGTCATCCAACGTGACAACCTTTGTTCGACTGAGCCACAAAAGAAAATGCTCAACAAACGACTGAGTATCATTGCTTCCTTTTTCTTTAGAAAGAAAATTCACCCAGTACTCTCCACGTGCGATTAAATCTCGATTCACACGAAGCAACTGCCGAGACACATGAGTTCCGCCTCCATGGGGGACCACTTCAATTGTGTCATAATGGTTTTGTCGATAAGCCTCGTCCATTTTTCCTAGATTTGAAAACTTCCTTGCTAACTGCTCAGAGTCTAAAAGAATAGGCATAAGCGGGCGAATATAATTAAAAACCAAAAGCATCTGATAAGTCTTCAAAGTATCAGGTTTTCCTTTAAACTCTTCAGGCCTCCAAAACTCTTCAAAGCGAGGATGAGAACTCAGACTCAATCCTTTTTCCCTAGAAACGCGAACGAGTTCATCTGCGTATGTGGTCCGACCTTTTCGGATCGCTTCATGATCAATTTGAATCGCCTTTCTTACAGAATCTCCTTCAATAATTTCTGAAAGCTGTAAATAAATAGGGAGCAAATGATTCGAATCCATACCTGTAGAATCAACAAACCCTAATGCCTGTTCATAAGTAGAATATCCCACGACTTCATTTAGCCACTTGTAGAGAAACTGTACAAAAGCAGGGTGAAGATCTACGAAAAGTGAATTTTCTTTTGAGGAAATACGAATACCAAGGGCTTGAAACAAATCTTCTTTTTGATCATCGAGAGATTCAACTGCTTCTTGAGGAGTTCGAGACCTTCCCAGATCTCTTTCTAAAATTCGTTTTTCAAATTCTTGAACTCTTCTTTCATCTCGAATTTTTTTCCCAACGACTGCGACAGCTGTAGGCAAATCAACGTCTTCAGGGTGAAGATCAGGCTTTAAAGAAAAAAGCTCATCACAATCTGCACCAAAAGAAGATGAACTCAAAATAAGAAAACTTCCTAAAAATATAAACGTAACCTTGCCCCATCGATTCATAACTCTCTCCTAAAGTCTTAGATCAAAGATCTACTCAAGGGGCAGGTATCGAAAGGGATGCAGTCTGTCAAACCATTATCAAATTTATTTTTCTTGCATAAAGACAACCCGTTAAGACATGGTGCTACAGATGACGCTAAACTTAAATACGGTAATAGGACTCTTCATTGGATGGCATTTATTTGAAATGGGAATATCGATACTCAGTTATCTCAATGAAAAAAAACCGCTTCCTAAAACCCTTAATCACCTTTTGAATCAAACAGAAAGGCAAAAAAGCTTAAACTATCAAAAGGACCGATTGATTTTTGGATTATTCTCTCAAGCATTTACACTTACTTTACTCGTAGTTTGTTTAAAGTTATTTTTCTTTGTTTTCCTTTGGGAAAAAATTTCATTTATCAATCAAGTCACTTTTCGTTCTACCATTTACGTCCTTATTCTTCTTTTCTTGAGTGACCTCATCATGATTCCTTTTTCGTACGTATCTCAATTTAAGATTGAAAAAAAATACGATTTTAACCGAATGACTCATCGAACTTTTATTTTAGATTTTTTAAAAGGAAATTTACTGAAAATAGTCATTGGAACCCCCATTCTTTATGGACTCTTTTCATTTTACGAGAACTTCTCATCTCAAGCATGGTGGTACGCTTGGCTTTTTATTACTGTTGTTCAAATTTTACTGATATACCTTGTACCGACATGGATCATGCCTCTCTTTAATAAGTATGAATCCGTGAAAGATGAAAAACTAAAAGAAGAAATAGAAGCATTTGCAGAAAAAGAAAACTTTACTCTTTCTGGTCTTTTTCAAATGGACGGATCCAAAAGATCCAGTAAAGCAAATGCTTTTCTTACCGGATTTGGTAAAAATAAGAGAATCGTCCTTTTTGATACCTTAATCGACTCTCTTAACCATGAACAAATTCTAGCAGTCCTTGCTCACGAAATGGGGCATTTCAAAAGAAAACACATTTTTAAAGGACTGATCTTATCCACCGCAACTTTAGGAATTACTCTCTTTGTCTTCTCAAAAATTGCGCAATCTCCATGGATTTTTAAAATAACAGGTTTCACAGAAACCCCACCTTCCCTTGGACTCATTCTCACACTCTTGCTCTTTAGTCCCCTAAGTGTACCTCTGAGCATAGTTTCAAATCTTTTTTCTCGAAAATTTGAATTTGAAGCAGATGAATATTCTTTTAAATCTTTTCCAAAACCCAATGCATTAATTGAAGGACTACAGTCTCTTTCTAAAAACCATTTATCAGCTCTTCAACCTCATCCACTTAAGGTGTTTTTAGAATATTCACATCCTCCTCTGAGTGAAAGAATTCGAGCCATTCAAGATTTAAAGTAAGAAAGTGGAAAATCTAAAAATTCATAAGATTTCCATGAATGATGATCAAAATGCCACCATTCCTTTAAATTAGGAATAAAGCCGAAAGTCTTCATGGATTGAACTAAAAAATCTCTATTTTGAAGCGCAAGAGGATTTCCTTGCTTATAGTCTAAATGTGCTCGTTCAGTAAATTCATCAAATCCAGAAGGCATCAAAAGCTCTTTTCCATCTTGATCTACCAAAGTAACATCAACTGCTGCGCCACGGCTGTGCTTTGATCCTTTTAACATTTTTCCATGGGTATCTCTGACAGGTTTTGCAAGATAAATTTCATTCGGACAAAGCTTCCAAAACTTCTCTTGCACAGAAAAAGGTCGATATGCATCCAATACTTTTAAAGAAAAATTTTTTGATTTCAAAAAACTTTGAACTCTCTCTAAATCCTGTAGCACTTCTTTCCTGAGAAGTGCAATTTCAATGTCATAGACCCTTTGATTCACAAAATTATTCTCTGAAGCGTATGGAAGTTGGATATTCCAAATCAAAGGATTAAGAGGCACTAACTGAGTCATTGCGAACCCTCATCGTCATCATTCCAATTAACATCCACAAATCAAAACGTGGAAGTGTTTGAGTAGACAAATAAATAATCAAAAGAGTTCCCAAAAAAGTGAACCTTCTTGAAAAAGATAAAGATGAAGTCATTTCCCATAAAAACCAAAAGAAGAAAATAAAACCTAAAACTCCCCACTCACTGAGTAATTCGGTATACAAATTTTGAGACAGAGGGTCCCTTCTTAAAAAAGGAATATCCGCTGCGATTTCCATAATCCATGACTCACCATTGTAATGATCAACTAAATAAGCTCCAGCTCCTCCCGCACCCACTCCAAACCAAGGGTGGTCTTTAAATACTCGATATGCAGCCCTCATCCGGTTAAATCGATACAAATAACTTCCATCAGACAGTGGTGATGTTAAATCAGGAATAACCTGTTGATGAAATGCATCCCATTTAAAATACAAAAGACTAGAAAAAATGAAAAGAACAGATAAAAATCCAAAACCTAATTTTTTTAAAATTTTTCGGTCTTTCAATTGTAGTCTATTTACAAATAAAATCGAACTCAACCCGATCCAGCATAGCCCCAACCATCCCATTCTAGAAGTACAAATCAAAATTGCTAAAATAGATAAAAAAAGCGTCCCTTTTTTTATCTTTTCCCAAAAAAATGAATGAGAGAACTTGATTCCAATTAAAAAATTCAAACCAATGAGAGCAAAAGCCGCAAAATAACCTGGTTCCTGATAAAATCCATGAGGCCTACACAGAGTTTCTTTCCCTGGAACAGAATAAATCATTACTCTCGCAATATGCAACGCACCCTCTGTAGGAATACATAAAATACCATCGACAATAATGAGTAATGACTGAAGACCTAAATAGACTATAAAAATTTTTTTTAGAAAAGAAGGAATCTCTTGATTCACAATCCAAACAAACAAGGGAACACCAAGCATTGTTCCCACAGACCAAATTAAAAAGAGTATTGTCCTCTTCGGTACCACTGAAAATTGAAGCCCAATTAAACCAACTATAAAAAAACTTCCCCAAAGATAAATAAGTTTTTTATTATTTTTATAGAAATCATTTAAATAAATTATTTTTTTTTGTCCAAAAATTAAGAAAAACAAATAGAACAAAAAAAGACTAATATACTGAGGACGAATATCGTAGTCCCACAAAGAAAAATTTAAATAGTTATCAATAGAAATAGGTAAAAAAACTAGACACAAAAAAAGATAAAACAAACCTTGTGTCATTAATACGCGCCTTTCCTTTTAAAAAGAACGACCCAAATTGTTTTAAAAATAATTTGTATATCCAAAAAAATAGACCATTGATCAATATATTTTAAATCTAACCTTAGGACATCTTCAAAGTCCTTAATTTCATTTCTTCCACTTACTTGCCAAAGACCAGTTAATCCTGGTCGAATCGATAGTCTTCTTCGATAATGTGTTTCATACGTTTTTACTTCATCTGGGGTAGGAGGGCGTGTTCCAACCACACTCATATCTCCTCTTAAAATATTAAAAAACTGAGGAAGTTCATCTAATGAAGTTCTTCTTAAAAAATGACCAAATTCAAAAATACGAGGATCATTTTCAATCTTAAAAAGAGGCCCATCCATCTGATTTTGATTTTTCAAACCCTCTTTCAGTTTTTCAGCATCTAAACTCATGGACCTGAATTTATAACATTTAAAACGACGTCCATTTTCCCCAACACGAACCTGCTTAAAAATAATGGGCCCAGGGCTTTCCTTTTTAATGCGATAAGAAATCCAAGGATAAAGAATTCCAGTAATCACGAGTCCGACTAAAGAAACGACAATATCTAACGCCCTCTTTAAAATAAACTCAAAAGGACTCAGTAAAGTCGTATAATAAGTCATCACAGGCAAATCATCTAAAAAAGAAAATGTCATTTTCGAATGAGGAAGATCAAATAAGCCTAGAGTGATTCTAATTGGAATCCCTACTTTTTCACAAAGTGCTGTTTGCTCTTGCAAGTCTTTTGAATAGAATTGGTTTTGAGCAAGATAGACCTCATCGATCGATCGATCACGAGAAACCGTCTCAAGGTCTTTCCAGTTTCCTAAAATAGGAACGCCCTCAATCTCAGCAACGGAACATTCGACTCCTGGTCCTTTTAAAACACCAAAAGGAATATATCCCCAATGATGATTTCTCTGAAGGGCTCGAATAACTCGACGAGCATTTTCTTCATCTCCAATAACTAAAACCTGTCTAAAGTTATATCCTCTTTTACGAATTGAAGATAAAAAGGTTCGAGCTCCTAACTTTAAAAAAATCAAACCTAAAAAATTCAACCCAATATAAATTCCAAAAAAAGACCGTGAAGTCGTTTTTTCTTTTAAGAAAAAAACTAAAGCTCCTAAAATAAAAAACTCAATCACCGAAGACTTCAGAATCATCGAAATAATTGCTGCTACGGATTTCAATCTTAATGACTCATAAAAAGACAATGCAGGATACACAATAAAGTGAATGAGAAGACTAAGAGCTAATAACCATAACCAACTCTGTAAAGGTGCAATTTCTCCGGGATCATACCAAACACTGCCAGACCTTATCGAATAAGCGATAAAAAAGGCTCCTACGGCGACCACTACATCCATCAAACGAACGACTATTTGTATTTGTTCTTGTCTTTGTTTCAACATACCTGATTAATAAAATCAAAGTATGAAAGGTTTAGCTTTGAATCAAGTAAAATGAGGTTATTTTCTTAAAAAAACAAAATAAATCAATTATAGCAAAAATCAAAATTTCTTAATAATTTAACTTTCATTTTTCAATACAACAGCTTCACCTGTCGCTAAACTTTCTAAAATTGCAAATGTAGCAAGTGTTGAATTTTTTAACTCATCAAATGAAATAGGAGACCTCTCTTTAGATCCATCTAATGAATTTTGAGTAAAAGCCTGAATCATTCCGGCTTGACCTTTATCTTGATGCGATATTTTCTTTTCTTTTCCGTTTACAGAAAGAGTCTGAAAATCATCAATTACAAATGTTTGTCCCTGCCCATTGACTTCAATCCATTCTTTACCCACATGAGAACTCCCTTGATTCGTATATAAAAGAGATCCCGTTACTCCATTTTCTAATTGAAACAAAACTTGAACGTTCTCGACAGTATTGACAGATTTTTTTTGTGACTCATAAAACCCAAAAGCAGAAACCTTTTGAATCAGTGATCCTCCTAAAAATTGAATCAAATCGACAAAGTGACACCCCTCTCCTAAAATTCTCCCTCCTCCGATTTCAGGAATTTTTAACCAATGATCATCAGGAAGTACTCCAGCATTCACTCGGTAGTGAATATGAGCAACCCCATCTCCTATTTTTTCTTTTACTTCACGAACAAGAGGAGAAAATCTTCGATTAAAACCTACAGTCAAACTTCCAGAAGATTTTAAATAGGTTTCTTCAATTTCATTTAACTCATCGGTATTTAAACACAATGGCTTTTCTACAAAAACATTTTTTCCCGCAGTCAAACTTCTTTTAACAAGATCAGCGTGGCTATCATGTCTGGTTAAAATAAAAATAGAATCAACAGCAGAAGACTTGATTAAATCCTCTGTTTTTTCATAAACATTTTCAATCTTAAACTGGTCTGCCTTTGCCTTGGCGGTTAAACCAGAAGAAGTGACCAAACCATGTAAACCAATTCCAGAAACTTTTTTTAATTGCGGAAGGATTTGAGAAACCCCGTAATTTCCAAGCCCAATAAAACCGACAGATTGAACATGAGGATTACGAGAAGCAGAAAAAGCTTTCTTTTGTCTTTCTGACTTTCTTTCTGCATATTGAATTAAAATTCCTAAATAGGGTTTTCCAGTTTCATTTTTATGAAGCAAATCAAATGCTTGTTCTGCTTCATCTGAAGAATAACGATGGGTAATCAAATAGTCGAGATTCACTTTTTTTTCTGCGAGAAGCTGTAAAAAAGTTTCCATATTTCTTTGTTCTGTAAATCGTACAAATCCAAATGGATAATCAATTCCTAGCTCTTCATATTGAGGGTCATATCTTCCTGGTCCATATGAACGAGCAATTTTGATATCAACCTCTTTCATATAAAAAGGCTCTCTTGAAAATTCTGTACCAATCGCACCCACGATGACCACTCGGCCTTTGTCTCTAGACCATTCTCCTGCTTGATTAATTGGGTTATTCGAAGGAGTTGAGGCGGTTACAATAACTGCATCCGCACCTCTCCCTTGAGTCCAAGATAATACTTTCTCATCAATTTGAGAATCTGTTCCTAAAACCCCAAAATCAAGTCCCTTAGAATCCAGTGCGGACTTCACTTTATCGTGATCCAAGTCTACACCTAATACCTGACATCCATTCGCTTTGAGTAAATGAGAAGTAATCTGTCCAAGTAATCCAAGCCCTAGGACTACAACTCTTTCCCCCATTTTTGGATCAGCTTGCCTAATCCCTTGAAGAGCGATACTTCCAATTGTCGTAAAAGAGGCGAGCTCCAAAGAAGCTCCATCGGGAACTTTAGCCACTAGTTTTCCTGGAATAAGATTATATTCAGAATGGTTCGCTTTTCCCGCTCCAGCGCACGCAACAATGTCACCCACTTGTACGCCCTCAACCCATTCTCCAACAGCCTCAACTCTTCCAACAGCGCTGTAGCCCATCGGAGTCCAATCATCGAGCTTCTTTTTAACCATCTCATAAGTCGAGACAACACCTTCTTTTTTTGCTTTCTGAATTACTTTTTTCACTAAGTCTGGTCTCGATTTAGCTTTTTGAATTAAAGACATTTTTCCAGTATCAACTTTGGTTTTTTCGGTCCCAGCACTCACTGCAGAAAAAAGAGTTCGAACTAAGACAGTTGTTGGAGTCACTTGAGGTTTTGGTACATCCAAAACCTTAATTTTTCCTTTTCGATAATTCTGAACAATTTGTTTCATAGTCATTTCCTCATTAACTGTCTTTTCTTTACCTTAAACCACTCTAAAAGAACATAAGAGATAAAGATGGTATTTGTTACTGCGTAGCGCATAAAAAGTCTCCGAGGTTCTTGAATCAATCTGTAGAACCACTCCAAGCCTAACTTTTGTATCCACACTGGTGCTCTTTGAACAATCCCTGCAATGACATCAAAACTGCCACCGACTCCCATACAAAAAGGTACATTTAATTTTTTTAAATTCTTTTCAACAAATATTTCTTTTTTTGGCGTTGGCATTCCAACAAAAAGAATTTTAGCCCCAGATCGACTAATATTTTTTACTATTTCTTCTTCTGAGTTAAAATATCCATGATCAAAGCCCGCAATTTTTAATTCAGGATACCTTCTTTTTAAAGATTTAATCATCATTTCCAAAACGTTACTTTTTGCACCCAAAAAGTACACTGGCCATTTTTTATCTTGAGCTTTTTCTATAAGCCTCATCATCAAGTCGATCCCAGCAACTCTTTCTGGAACAGAAAATCCTAACAGTCGAGCTGCCCAAACAACAGACTGTCCATCAATATTGATTAAGTCACTTTGAATTACAGATTTTTTAAGCCAAGGATCATTTTTGCATTTTACCACTTTTGCAGCATTGACAACCATATGCTGCTTAGGTCCTGACCGAGATTCAATAATCTGCTCACACGATAAGAGGGTTTCTTCCATCGAAAGCGGATCCATCGGTAGGTCAAAAAGATTGATTCTTTTTTCTATGAAGTTCATCGATAATGCCCATACCCTCTCGAAAAGAAAATATCAGGTTTTGTTTTCCAATGATTATCTTCAAAAATAAGGTCATATTTTCGAGAAAGTTTTTTCTTTCTACTTCCGTCACGAATAACAATCTGAGATTGATCTAAATCTAAAAAAATATCCCTCACTAAACGATCATCATTTAATCTTAATTCTCCCGAAATTTTATTTTTCTCTAAATGAATCACTGTTCCTGGTTTTGCATTTCCAAGCTGAAAAAGTCCAACATCAAACTGACCAGGCTCCACTCCTTCCCACTGAGGACAAAAGTGAGACTCAACGGAGCGATAGAGATTCCTTACTTTAGGCTTAGCAGTGTATGTTCCCGTTCCAGGGTCTGATACAATTTCTTGCCCATCAATTTGAAGATTAATAGAAAGCTGATCATTATGACTATGTCCACCATAACCTTTTTGCCCCACAGTTCCACATCTAAAACTTAAATAAAACCGAGGAGATTTCCATATATAAATTCCAAACTCTGTAAAATAAAAAGTTTCCATTTGCTCAAAAACTTTTGGATCAACAGGAATTTTCCATTGTCTCTGATCAGAAAACTGGCTCCAGTCCAATGTAGAAATAATATCTTTTTTCTCTTCCAAAAAAGAAACTTGTTCAAAAGTCTTTCCTTTTAATAGAAAAAAAATCCACTGTGCTTCTAATGAAAGGGGCTGCTCTCTTTCAAAAAAACCAGATATAGATTCTAGCAAATGTGTATGATCTAAGAAATTTTCAAGTAACGAAGATCGAGCCAATATCACTGGACTCGCCTTAAAGAATCGTCCACTGTCATGATCTCCCACCTGAATCACTTCTCCTGTCGGCTTTGTAAGTGCCCAGGTAAAATGAGCCATTTGATGAAGAAGTTTTACAAATTCCTCCTCTAATTTCTTTTCTTGACCAGCAATCAACGCAAGTCCATAAACAGCAATCTCTGCTGAGAGTCGATGGTAACAACTCGATCCTTCAAAACTACTTCCTTCTAAATGAAACTGAAGTTTTATTTCTTTTTTAAACTCTTTTGAATATTTTTGAAAACGTCTATCATCATTAAGAGCCAAACTACAAAACAGTAATCCCGCTAAATCACTTAAATAATGATTTGCTCTCAGTTCTGGATTCCATTCAATATAATTTTCAATATACCTTTGATGATCTAAAACAAATCCTCGAAAATCCTTCAAAAAAGATTCATCAAATTTAAATCCAGTGCTATTCAACATTTCTATTGATAAAATCCAATTTGAAATTCGAATGGCTACATCCATTGCGCATAACCATTGAACCCCAAAGGAGGGTGGATTCTGATTCATAAAATCATAAATTTGATCTATGATTTCTAATGCATAAAGATCTTCCTTTGAAATTGCATAACAACTCGAAAGAATAGAAAAATGATGACAACGTCCAATCTCCCATGGAACTTTTATTTCACGCTCATCGGAACATGGTCGAACTAAAATTTGACTATGATGAACAACAGGCCAAGAATAATTAGAACCCGGATCCCAAGACCACTTTATAGGAGTATAATGACTAGAGGTTTTTGAATTCAGACCAGATGATGAGGCTAAAACCTCATCATTCCAATTTACCCATTCGTTTTGGAAAATCTCAAAACGATGAGAAAGATATCGATCCCCTAACTCAAAAAAAAGATCTTGATCAATACCAGTGAAATCGAAAGAAAAAGATACTCCTAAAAAAGAGTAGTTTCTTTTTGAAATCGAATAAGTTTTTCCATTTTTTTCTTTTAAGAAAAGAATTTTTTTTTTGAAAAGTCTTTTTATACGAAAGGCAACCTGTTCAAGCAGAACTGGAAATGGAAGTTGAAGTGCTTTTTTAGCTTTTTGAAAAAACACTCATCACCTACCTTAATTCTCCTGTCTCTAAAGCCCATTGATAGGTTTGCTCTAGACCTGATTTTAAAGTATAGCTTGGCTTCCAACCCATCGCGTTTATTTTAGAAATTTCCAAAAGCTTACGAGGAGTCCCATCAGGTTTTGACGAATCAAAAGTGAGCACTCCTTCAAAACCAACGACTTTTTGAACCTCTTCAGCAAGCTCACGAATACTCACTTCCTCACCTGAAGCAACATTAATGGTCTCTAATTCAGAGTAATCTTCAAACACCATTCGTACTGCTTCAGCCAAATCATCTACATGAAGAAACTCTCTAAGCGGAGTTCCAGATCCCCAAATCACAACCTCTTTTTTCTTTTCTTTTTTCGCTTCATGAAACTTTCTAATCAGCGCTGGAATCACATGTGAAGATTGCAGGTCGAAATTATCAAACGGACCATAGAGATTATTTGGCATGACCGAAACAAAGTCTTTTCCATATTGAAGTTTATACTTTTCACACAGTTTTAATCCTGCGATTTTAGCAATTGCATACCCTTCGTTCGTAGGCTCTAATTTTCCGGTCAACAGAGCATCTTCACGCATCGGTTGAGGAACCAATTTTGGATAAATACAAGCACTTCCTAAAAAAACCAGTTTGTTTACCCCATACTCAGCAGCAGCATGAATCACATTCGTCGCAATCACTAAGTTCTCGTATAAAAAATCAGCTTGCGCGTTGTTGTTAGCAAGAATCCCTCCAACTTTTGCCGCACAAAGAACCACACCCTCAATAGACTCTCTTTGAAAAAATTCATGAACCTCCTTTTGGTCCAATAAATCGAGCTCTGAACGGGTTTTGGTTAAAAGGTTTGTATAACCTTTTTTAGAAAATTCACGAGAAATCGCAGATCCTACCATTCCTCGATGTCCTGCTATAAAAATCTTACTTTGCTGATTCATATTAGCAGTTCCTTTAATCTCGAATATAATCTTCTGATCTCAATCCAGCTTCTCTCAAATCGGATTCAAGCATAATTCTAACAAGTTCTTTAAATTTTACTTTAGGAGCCCAACCGAGTTCTTTTTTTGCTTTAGTCGCATCACCGACAAGAAGATCCACTTCTGTCGGTCTAAAGTATCTTTCATCGATCTTTACATAATCTTGATAATTTTTCCCAACCAACCTAAAGGCTTCATCTACAAATTCTCGAACGGTATGAGTTTCACCAGTAGCAATAACGTAATCACCAGGTTGATCTGCTTGAAGCATCAACCACATCGCTTCAACATAGTCTTTCGCATAACCCCAATCTCTTTTTGAATCAAGGTTTCCTAAAAAAAGTTCCTTTTGCTCACCAGCTAAAATATTTGAAATCGCTTTAGTGATTTTACGAGTTACAAAAGTCTCACCTCTTCGAGGAGACTCATGATTAAACAAAATCCCATTTGAAGCAAAAATTCCATAAGCTTCTCTGTAGTTCACTGTTGCCCAATAGCCAAAAATCTTCGCACATGCATAAGGACTACGAGGATAAAAAGGGGTTGATTCACTCTGAGGAGTCTCCATCACCTTTCCATAAAGCTCAGAACTCGAAGCTTGATAAAATTTTGTATCAATTCCACTTTCGCGAATCGCCTCTAAAAGTCTAATGGTCCCTAAGCCTGTTACGTCTGCTGTATATTCTGGAATATCAAAGCTGACTCTGACATGACTCTGAGCAGCTAAATGGTAAATTTCATCAGGCTGTATTTTTTTACACAACTGATTCAAGTTTGATGAATCTGTAACGTCCCCATAATGAAGAAAAAGCCGAGTATCCTCCAAATGCGAATCTTGATATAAATGATCAATTCTTTTAGTATTAAAGGAACTCGATCGTCGAACAATCCCGTGAACTTCATATCCTTTTTCTAACAGAAGTTCCGATAAATACGATCCATCTTGTCCAGTAATACCAGTAATCAGAGCTTTTTTTGTCATATTCTCCGAAATATGACCTCAAAGGAGAGGCAAGTCAAATACAATAAAGAGTTGCAATCCCTTAAAAAAAGTCGATATGTCTAGAGAATGAAAGTAGAATCGAACATGGGGACACATTATTTTGTGACTTACTCTTGCCAAAACTATATCCATCGAATTCTCGCTCTAGCAGAATCTTTGGAAAACCAAGACACAGAGTGCCATCTCTTAATTTACACTGAAGATAAAAAAGTCAGCGATATTATTGCAGGCTACTCTTTTAAAAAAGTATCAGCCGTTCACTTTCCCGAAATGTATTCAGAAAAATATGAAGAGATTATAAATAATCGTTCGAGAGTCGGATATATTTTTACATGTAAATCATTCTTTTTAGAAGACGCAATGGAACGCTTCGATGGAGACTGGTTCATTTGGATCGATGGAGACACCTCTTTTTTTGCAGAACCTGATTCAGTTCTTAACTTAAGATCAGAGTCAATACTGCTGACTCCCCACCGATTTACATCTTCATTCGAAATATTCAAGTCTCAAGTGGGAATATACAACGCCGGAGTTGCCGGATTCAAAAAGAATGAAATTGGAAAAAAGTGTTTAAGTGATTGGAAACTCAAATGTATCGATTGGTGTGACGCCTATGTTGATGATGAAAATCAAAATTTTGCAGATCAAAAATATTTTGATGAACTATCAAGAAAATATGAGGATCATATTTTTATACCACATGCTGGCTTCAACGCGGGCCCTTACAGTACTCTCGAACGAAATGTAAAAAAAGAACAGAATACTATTTATATAGAAGACTCGCCTCTCATTCTTTATCATTATCAAGGCCTTAAAATTCTTTCGCCTCGTTGGGTTGATTACTATGCAGCAAGAAACTATGTTCCAAAAAATCATAGAAAGTTTATTTACAAACCCTATTTTGATCGTGTTCAAAAATATACTCTCGAGTTACTTCCAAAATATGCTTTTTTAAAAAACACATTTCCAAAAATCCATTTTAACGATTTAAAAATACAGCTCAAAAGAAAATTAGAACATACTTCTAACTTAGGATTTCACTTATAAAAAAGAATAAAAATTTACTCATTATCTCTCAGTGTATTTTAAATTACTCAAACGGAGGAGGAGTAACTTTCTCTAATCTATTAAAAAACTGGCACAAAGAATCTATCGCACAGATTCACTCAAGTGACCAGCCACCGGAAACCGACATCTGTGAGAACTTTCTCTATTTCGAAGCAAAAAAAAAATGGAGAAAAAATGATTGCCACTTCTACAAATGGGATCAAACAAATCAACAGCGACCTTCATACGAAGCTCCTAAAAAAACAGAATCCCACTCATTCATCAAAAACCTTTATCAAAAAGCGCTAGGAAACTCTGGTTGGCCTCTTGAATTTAACCCAACTCCTGAATTCATTCGCTGGATCGATGAATTTAATCCGGAAGTCATCTATACTATTTTGGGTCCTATTGAATACCTTGAGATGATTGAATGGATTCAAAACCGTTTTAAATGTAAATTAGTTATCCATTTCATGGATGATTGGTTAGATACCGCATATACAACTGGAGTTTTCAAATTTTTAAGAAAAAAAATGCTCGAAAAAGTTAATTCACTAGTCAAAAACTCAGACGCAACAATGGCTATTTCCAACTCCATGGCGAATGCCTATCAACAAAGATTTAATCGAGAATTTTCTGTTTTCCACAACGGTTTTAGTATCGACTCAATTCAAAAATATAATTTAAAAAAATCATCTGAAACACAAAAGATCATCACCTACTTTGGATCTGTTTTTGAGCAAGCACAATCAGAAAGCTTAAGAGATCTAATAGAGGTCACCGCAAGTATTAAAAATATTCAATTTAAAATTGTTACACCTCAATACTCTATTCCACTTTGTAAAAAAATTTCCACTGCTCATAATCATGTTCAAATTGAGGAAATTAACGGATCAGACTCTCAATTCTTTGAAACCATTTCTAAGTCTAATCTACTTTTACTCCCCGTTAACTTTGACAAAGAATCTACGCAATTTATCAAATATTCAATGCCCACAAAGCTTCCTGGCTATTTAGCATCGAAAACACCCATTCTTGTCTATGGACCTAAAGAAATAGAACAAACCTCTTCTGCACAGGAAAAAAAATGGGGTGCGTGCGTTACCGAAAGAAATCCTGAGGTTCTCATAAAAGAGATTCATAAATGCTTATATGATTCTTCTTTCCAATCAGAACTATTAAAAAATTCAGAAATTTTCCTAAAAAAAGAATTTGATATGAATCAACTCAGAGAAGATTTTCAAGCTATTTTAAATCATTAAGAGTTTTGTTTTTCAAATAACGAAACAAGTTCTTGAACTCGGACTCCGTGCTCAAAAGTTGGTCTTGTATAGTTTTTTGTTTTCAATCCTTCTATAAATCGCCCCAACAGTCTTTGAAATGGAACAATACGTCCATCACCATCAAAGGGAACATCTTCGTAAACCCTTTTTCCATTTTTCTCTAAAAAGAAACCATTCATATAATCAGAAGTTGGATTATTAAAAAACAACTCATGATTGCCTACAATACGGTAAGAATGTTGATATCCCACTTGGGAGTTGTTGGTAATCATAGCAACTAAAGGAAAAGTCGTTCCTTTCCAATGAATACTCAGGTTCATTTCTAAAGTATCAGGAGCTAAAGCCTCTCCAGGAGGAACTGGAAAATCCTTTGGAAGCGTTGATTGACCTTTAGCGGAGACTAGCGTTACTTTTTCAAAAAGGGATTCTAAATTATAAAAGAAATGAGTTCCAAGTAACGCAAGTACCCCACCTCCTTCTTTCAAGCTTAATTTCCAAGACCAAATTTTGTTTCGTATTACATAAGAATTTACACTCCAATGAAAGTGAATCGATCTAATTTGAGACAACGAGTCAATTTCACTTTTCAATTTTTGAAAACTCTCTAATTCCATAAATTGAAAATCTACAGCGTGTGAAGCATTGAATTTTTTTGCTAAATCAAACAAAGTTTGAGCTTCCAAGAAATCCTTTCCAAGAGGTTTTTCTGTTAATACAGGAATACCGCGCTCTAAAGCTTCTTTAATCTCTGAAAATGCAGAGGAAGCAGGAAGCGCAATCGTAATCAGATCTAAATTTTGATTCCAAAATTCATCTCGATTATAAATCGCGTGAACGCGAGGATCGAGCGCCTCCATTGCTTTTCCTTTTTCTTCTCGTCGTGCATAGACAAAAACCTTTTCAATATTAGGGTGCGCAAGTAAAGCTGGAACATGAACATGTCCACCGAAACCTAATCCAATAACTCCAGCTATTATTTTACTCATTTTAATCAACCACCCTGGGCTCTGGTAAAGGAACGATAAATTTTCCGCGGTAACCATTCTTTTTTAAGATAGGTATTACAAAATCAGCAATGTGCCAGGAGAGCATCAGTAAATAATCAGGTTGATCTTCTCCGAAAAGTAACTTTTCATCTAAAATAGGTATTCTTGTTCCAGGAACAAAAGAGTTCAGTTTTTTTGAGGAACTTAGCTCTAAAACACAATTCATCATGGAGTGATCAATCCCAACAGTATTAATTAGTGTTGTTCCACGAGCTGGAGCTCCAACTCCATATATTTTTTTCCCACTAAATTTTATTTCAGAGAAAACATTCAGCAACTTAAGCTTCGACTCTGTAACCCGTTCTGAAAACTCAAAAAATACGCGAGAAGTATTTAGTCCAAATTCATTCTCCTCACCTATTCTTTCTGCAACACTTAAGTGAATCTTATGAGCTCCTTTTTGACCTGCATAAATTCGAATCGATCCTCCATGACTTTCAATTTTTTCTGCATAAAAAACTTCCAATCCAACTTTTTGACAAAGCTTTTGAAAAGAACCAACAGAAAAAAACCGGAGATGATCATGATAAATTTTGTCGTAATGTAAAGTTTTGATCATGTCATAAAGATAATGGGTTTCACAAATCAAAGCCCCATCCTTAGTTAAAAGCTCTTTTATCCCTTCCATCACGCTAATGATATCTCCAGCATGAGCCAAGACATTTGTTGCTGCTATAACCTTAGCATTACCTCGACTTTCTCTTATCTTTTGTGCAACTGAATGCTTAAAAAAAGCCTTCTCAGTAGGTATGTTATTAATGACTGCGATATCAGCAATATCAGTCGGCTCAACTCCAAGAACCTGACAACCTCGTGAAAGATAATTAGTTAACAATGTTCCATCATTAGATCCAATATCAACAATAAGATCATTCTCATCAATATTAAGAAGGTTAAAACTTTGGGAAGCCAATTCTTGAAAATTTTTTTTCAGTGCTCCCGAATTTCCAGTAAGATAAGGATAGGTTTTCGGGAAAATCAAATCACGATCCAACTCAAAACCGGACTGTACTAACCCACATTCAACACAGCGACAAAGTTCTAAGGGATAACGAGTTTCAATATCAGGGCATGTCTCTATGCTCAAAAGTTCATTCACAGAAGGGACATGAGTTAAATATAAAATCGACTCAATATTTTTTGATTCACACAAATAACAGGAATTCTTATGGAAGGATTTCAGTTCCGTCATTTTTGTAGTTTCCTATTTTCAAAATACCATTGCACTAAAGAAGGCAGTCCTTGAGCAAATGAAATTTCTGGTTCAAATCCTAGCGCCTTTAGTTTTGATATGTCTGGACATCTGCGAGGAGTCGCTCCCTTGGGCTCTTCCCCTGCAACCACATTAAACTTTCTTTTCACTACTTTTCCAAGTTCTTCAACAACATCTAAAATAGAAAGTTCTTCAGGATTACCAATATGATAAATTCCCTTGTTTTCACCTTTTTCTATTACTTGAATCAGTCCACGAGTAAAATCATCAATATGAATAAAAGCTCGAGTTTGTTTTCCATCTCCTTGAATTTGAAAGTCAATCATTTCTGCATTGGACTCACTCATCAAGTCTTGAGCTCGCATTGCAAACTGAGGAAGAACGTGCTCCCAACCCATATCAGGTCCATAAACATTGTGAGGCCTGAAGATAAGGGTTTTTTCAAAATAAGTGGTAGCAAGATGCATAGCCAGAAGCTCACAGACAATCTTTCCTCCCCCATATGAATAACGAGGATTAAGAATGTCTGGAATGATCAAAGAAACCTCTTCCGGAGTAGGAACAAGAGCAGGAGTTTGATACACTTCTGAGCTAGAAGCCAAAACAAATTTGGAAACTCCACAACTTCTTCCTGCATCCATTACTGTCAACATTCCTCGAACAGCTACATCTATAATTTTATCTGGGATTTTATAAAAAAGCTCAGTCCCATTGATATATGCCATATGAATAATAGTACTCACATCTAAACAGGCTTCTTTCACTTTTTCTAAATCTCTAATATCCGCAGTTACCCATTCTATTTCGTTTTCTACAGACAATAACTTACGGGGGGCCCCTCTAAAGTTATTGTCGATTACACGAACTCTCTTTCCTTGATTTACAAGTTTTTTAACTAAACTCGAACCTAAAAAACCTGTTCCTCCAGTAACTAAAACTATTTCACTCATCACTATACCTTTTGTTTTTTCAATGAAGTTCTTAAATGACTTCCCAACGACATATAAGCCACGCTTTTAGGTAAATCCAAGGACGTAGGATCAAATAAGTTCCAAAAATCATAGATCACCCCTTTCTTTCTCATTCGATCAGCTAAGGAAGTCAAATCCATTGAACTAAAAACAGGATGATTATTAAGAACCACCACTAAATCCATATCATCAAAAGCTAATTCGAGACTTTCAATCGCCTCCAAACCAAGAGACTGGATTCCTTGTGAAGACACAACGGCATCAAATCCATACATTTTTACTTCTGGTAAATGAGCCTTTATTTCACTGATGACCGGAATTGCCATTGTCCCTCTTAAGTCATCAGTCGCAGGTTTTCCTTTAAACGCGAGTCCCATAAAGCAAATTTTTTTCGGAGGCGTTTCGGCATTCATTTGAAAGTATTGTTTTAAAAAAGCTTTTACTGATTCTTTAGGTTGCATTTCATTCAACCTACGAGCGGTCATGATCAGTTGAGGCTCTAACCCAAACTTTTCAACTCCCTTTTTCAAAATATAAGAGTCCTTCTCCAAACAGGGGCCACCAACTGGACCTGGTAACGCAACATTTGTACGAGCGTATCCCAGCTTACCTGCTTGAATCACTTGAGAGGCTCTAATACCAGTATGATCACAAATTCTTGCTACTTCATTTGCATAAGCAAACCAGACATCTCGATAGGTGTTATCGACGAGTTTAATCATTTCAGCTGTTTCAAGGTCATCAACTTTTACTACTGTTGGAGTGACCATTTGAAAAAATTGAGACGCACGTAAAGTAGCGCGATCAGTCAATCCACCGACAATTTGAGGGATCTCCCTTAATTCAATTAAAGCTCTTCCTTCTAAAGTACGTTCAGGACAAAAGGCTAAATCATATTTTACTTGAGCTTTATCAAGTTCTGGAACAACGACGTCCCTTGAAGTCCCTAGCTGAACCGTTGATCTCATCAAGACTAAGTCCCCGTCTTTTAAAAACTGACTAACTTCGGCACTCACATTTTTAACCATATCCATTCGAGGGACTTTGTCGTCTCCCAAGGGAGTTCCAACGGTAATAATGAAAACGGTTGAAGAACTATTTTCAGGAATTTTCTTATAAAAATGAATATTTCCATTTTTTACGACTCGACGAAGGCGGCTCTCTAAGCCAGGTTCGTAAAAATGCGCTTTTCCCTGATTCAATAAGTCTAGAACTTCTTCTCGAATCTCAATCCCCTCTACCTGAAATCCTAAATCAGCGAGTGTTACAGCAAGAGTCAACCCCACATAACCAAGTCCCATTACACAAACTTTTTGGTCCGGAAATTCCTTAAGCATCCTTTTTTGCCTCCATCAATCCTTTAGTAGTGCCAAAGACCGATCTTAGCCGCAATAGCTTTCTCATTAAAACCAGAGTAAAAAGGGAAATATTGTAGTTAAATTCTTTGATTCTAAAACTAAGGCAAGGTATTCCTGGAATTGAACGGACAAATCAACCCGGAAATTGGAATTATGAAGCTTTTATTTGCCTCTAGTACTTATCCATCTAAAACTGAAGTCTTTAGAGCTGCTAATTTAGTGCTCTTCGAATTGATTCAAGCATTTAACCAAGTTCCAAATGTTGACGTCTATTTTTTAAAATTGAATATTTCAGATACCGACGACCCTAATAATTCAAAACTAGCTACCTCTGAACTCACCTCGATAGGAATCCACGTTCTTCCATCCCTCGATATTTCTTATCCACAAACAAGAACCAAAACCTGGTTTCAAAGATTGACCAGTCTTTTTAAAGCAGATGAACTCGATTACTACCCGATTCTCAGCTACCAGACTAAGGTCGATAAAATAGTATCTGAACTTAAACCTGATTTTCTTTTTATCCCGTGGTCAGAACAAGGAACAGCGCTATTCGCAAGAACATCAATTCCGTTTAAATATGCATATTATGGGAATCCAGACCCCAAAGCTCAAAAAACTCAATTCTTAAAGTCTTTGCAAAAAGATTCTCACTTTTTTAAAAATTTTTTTAAAAAACTAAAATTTGCCAGAAACAATAAAAGACTTGAAAAAATACATCTAAATTTAATGAGAGAATATCACTCAGCGGGAAATATTGCCGCTAACGACGCTCAGTATTATTTAGATCGAAACATTTTAAGTTCTCATTACATTCAAAATATCTGGTACCCCTATCCGAAACATTTCAATAAACTTCAAGGGCCTTCAAAAAACTATCAAATTTGTGCAAATGTCGGAAAACTTTCAGCGACGGCAAACTCCCTAGGGTTGAGGTACCTGGCGTTCGAACTCTTACCCATTTTTGAAAAAAAGTACCCAAATTTTCCTGCTACCTTTAATATTTATGGCGGAGGAAAACTCGACCCTGTCACCGAATCAGAGCTAAAAAAGTATCCATCTGTAAAAATTCATGGTTTTGTTGATGACTTAGAAAAAGAATTAATTAACTCACATGTATTTCTTTGTACAAATAATGCAACTCCCTATAAAGTTTGTCATACTCGATACCTTCAAGCATGGTCACTCAAAAGTTGTGTCGTTGCTCATAAAGATGCAACGTTATCGATACCTGAGACTCAACACAAAAAAAATGCTCTTTTAGGAAAAAATTCTGAAGAAATTGCAGATTATCTTTATGAAGCACTAACTAACGAAGATTTAAGAAAATCAATGGAAGAAGGCGGCTATCAAACTTTCAACGAATTTTTTCTTGCACCACAAATAGTACAAAAAATATTGAACCGTTATAACAAATACAAGGAGGTACACCATGGATCAGAAACTTTTCAGAAATGATAAAGGAGAAATAAAAAATATTCTCTCTGAGATCGAGGGATACCAATACCAAGATAGTCCACTTGATTTTTTTATTATTCTTGCACGATACAAATTTGCTGCACGCCACCTCAGAAAAAACATGCATGTCCTTGATGCCGGATGTGGTCATGGACTTGGTAGTGTTTTTCTAAGTAAATTTTCTAAATCTGTCGTAGGAGGAGATTTTGATGAAGAAATGGTAAAAAGGAATCAACAAACCTATTCTTCAGTTGAAAATCTAAATTTTGATAAACTTGATCTAAGAAATATTGGAAAACATCAGGAACAATATGATGCTGTCGTATCAATGGATGTTATCGAGCACTTTGAAAAAGAAGAAGTTCAAAAAATTTCCAACAACTATGCAAACCTTTTAAAAAATAATGGTTTTGCAATTATTGGAACTCCGAACATTGCTTCACAACCCTTTGCCTCTGAAAGAAGAAAAGCATCTCATCCATTTGAATTTACACCGAATGAATTCGAAGAAACACTTCGCTCTAGTTTCTCAAATGTTTTTACATTTTCAATGACTGATGAAATTGTCTCGACAGGATTTGCTAAACTGAGCTGGTATCTAATGGCTATTTGCGTAAAATGAAAATCTTCTTAAAAACTTTTTTTGAAATTTGCGGTAAAAAGGTTTCAAGCCTTCTTTTTTTTGGAATAGGATTTGGAACACTTGCTTTTGTCATCGAATATGCGTTCGCACATGTTATTCAACTTTTTCTTTACGGACTTCAACTCGTTAATAAAGAAACGCTCACCATTCCTCAGTTTTTTCTTTCTTGGTCACTACAAGAAATTATTTTATGTGTTATAGGTATCGCATTTTTCAGGTCAATTTTTCAATTTTTTCAAGCATATCTACAAGGAGCGGTCAGAGAGTGGTTCGTCTACAGGCACCGCTCCCTTCTCGTTGATTATTCTTTCGAATGCCAATCTGTAAATTCAGGACTAATCGTTACTACATTTTATGAAGTCATTCAGGGAGCGGGATCCGTAGTCGCTCAACTCCAAACGCTCATTATACAACTTACAACAACGATCCTCCTTATTTGTACACTCTTTAAAATCTCTTGGGTTCCCACATTAGGAGGAGGATTTCTTTTAGGTCTTGTAGCTATTCCCATTTTTTACCTAGACCGGAAAATCGGAAAAATAGGCTCAAAAATTTATGCAGTGGCCGCCATCACTAATAAAAGACTTTTATCTGCGATAAAAAATCTTATCTTCATACAACTTTCAGGAACTCAAAATTTAGAGAAAAAACTCTCAAACAATAGTCTTCTCGACGCTCTACATGCAACGCTTCACTACAATCAAATTAGAGGTCTGAAATTCGCTTTCCCTCAATTTTTTGGTGTTGTCATTTTATGTATGACTGTCTTCTTTTCTAAAAAATACGAAATTATGGCAAGTTCAATGATTCTCACTTATTTCTATTTATTTTTGAGAAGCATACAGTCACTAACAGAGGTTTTTCGTTCTACTTCTGAATTTATTGTGTATTGGCCAAGATGGAAACAACTTGACATCACATGGCATCCAATTCACGCACCCAAAATTAATAATCGTTCCTCAACACAGACACTTCCTCCACTACAACAAATTGGCATTGAATTTAACAATCTCGACTTTGGCTACACATCAGGTAAATTAATTTTTAAAAATCTGTCTCTAAAAGTAACACCAGGAGATCTTTTTCTCGTAAGAGGACCTTCTGGGGTTGGGAAATCTACTCTTATTCATTTGATGCTTGGATATTTGTCTCCACTTCAAGGTGAACTTTATCTCGTAGATAACCAAGGGACCAGGTTTGACCTTTACTCACATAAATCTGATTTTTTAAAAAAAACGTCATATGTTGGACCTGAACCTTTTCTCTTTGAAGGAACCATCCAGGAGAACCTCTGTTACGGATTAGATCAAAAGTGCTCTAAAGAAGAAATTCATGAAGTTCTAAAAAAAGCTGAATGTCACTTCGCCCTTGAAATGGGTACAGATCATATTATCACTGAACAAGGAACAGGACTTTCCGCAGGTCAGAAGCAAAGAATATCACTTGCGAGAGCCCTGCTTAGAAATCCTCAAGTCCTCATCTTAGATGAAGCTACAAGTAATCTAGATGAAGAAACGGAAAAGAAGGTTGTTTCTACTGTTGAAAAACTAAAAAATCACACGACGATCATCGTCATTTCTCACAAAAAAGCCTTCGATTTAATTGCTGACGAAAAACTTATTTTATCTTAAATTTCGATAAGTTACATAATTATATGAATTTTATTTTCTCTGGTATTCAAATAAAATTTAAGATATTCATAAAAGCTTGGAGGAAAAGTTCGTGGGAAAAAAACTTGTAACTGGAGGATGTGGTTTTATTGGAAGTCACATTGTTGAACAGCTCATCAAAGAAGACCACCAAGTCTGTGTGATCGACAATCTAAGTACTGGAAGACTTGAAAATGTCTCAAAATTTTCTGACTCTGTGGAGTTCATTCAAGCCGATATTGCAACTCCTGGAAAATGGATGGATGCATTTAATGGTGTTGAAGAAGTCTTTCATATAGCCGCTCTCGCAGATATCGTTCCTTCTATTCAAAATCCAGTCGCATATTTTCAATCTAATGTCACAGGAACACTGAATGTTCTTGAAGCATCGAAGAAAGCAAATATAAAAAAAATCATTTATGCTGCATCATCCTCATGCTACGGAATCACAGATCAAACACCTACTCCAGAATCTGCAACTATTCAAACTGAATACCCTTACGCTTTAACTAAAAATCTAGGTGAACAACTTATTCTTCACTGGGAAAAAGTTTATGGTGTTCCAGCGATTTCTTTACGTTTTTTTAACGTATATGGAACTCGTTCTCGAACCTCTGGAACTTATGGTGCCGTTTTCGGTGTGTTTCTTGCTCAAAAAATAGCAAATCAACCATTTACAGTCGTAGGTGATGGAACCCAAGTTCGAGACTTTGTATACGTTGAAGATGTTGCCCGAGCAGCGATCATGGCCTCTCAATCTTCATTCACTGGAAAAGTCTACAACATTGGAACAGGAACTCCTGCTTCTGTAAATAGAATCGTTGAAATTTTAGGAGGTGATGTTGTTCATCTCCCTAAACGTCCAGGAGAACCTGATTCTACGCATGCTGACATTTCTGCAATACAAAAAGATTTAGGTTGGAAACCCTTAATTTCTATTGAAGAAGGGATCCAGCGTATGCTTGAACAGATTGATTACTGGAAGAATGCTCCGGTATGGAATAAAGACTCGATTGCCGAACAAACCAAAGACTGGTTTAAATACTTGGATAAATAATTGTGACTAAACTTATTTCATTTGAAGAACTCAAACTTATTCGTTCACGTTTCCCTCAAAAAAAAATCGTCCACTGTCACGGAGTGTTTGATCTTTTCCATGTAGGACATCTTGCTCATCTAGAGTCTGCTAAAAAATGGGGTGATCTCTTAGTTGTTACTTTAACAAAAGACCAATATGTCAATAAAGGTCCCGGACGTCCCAAATACAGTCACGAACAAAGAGCAAAAATGCTTGCATCTATGGAAATTGTAGATTTTGTTTGTATCAATTTAACCCCTACTGCGATTGAACCTATAGAAGCCCTTAAACCTGATTTTTATGTTAAAGGACCTGATTATAAAGACGCAAATAAAGATCTTACCGGGGGGATTTCTAAAGAAGCTGCTACCGTTGAAAAAAATGGGGGGAAACTTGTTGTCACTGAAGACGAGACAATGAGTTCAACATCACTTCTTAATGAATTTTTTTCTCTTCGAGATGAAGAAGAAAAAATAGCTCTAAAAAAGATTAAATCCGAACATTCTCTTTCATCTATTGAACCATTCATTAATAAGTTTTCTGATCTAAAAGTACTGGTCATTGGAGAACCTATTGTAGACACTTATGTCTTTTGTAAACCCGATGGGATCTCTAGCAAAAGCCCTACGGTTTCTGCTAACTTTATGTACCAAGAAGATTATGCAGGTGGATCTCTTGCAATCGCAAATCACTTGAATGCTCTTGGTTGTCAAACCTCTCTTCTTATTCAAAGTGGTAACGAATCTTATTTTCAAAAAATTCTTGAATCTGCAATGCATCCTGAAATAGAAATTCACGCTGAATTTTATGAGGGCATTCCTACTCCGAGAAAAACTCGTTTTTTAGCACCTTTCCGATCTCAAAGAATGTTCGAATTGACCGAACTTAAATCAGACCTTTGGAAGATACATCAACCCGATTCATTTATCTCAAAAATGATTTCATTAGCAAATAAACACGATGTCGTCATTATTGCAGATTTTGGACACGGACTTTTTGAAGACGAAGTTTTAAAAAGTTTAAGTAAAATTAATTCTTTTAAAGGATTAAACGTACAAACAAATTCTAGTAACTTCGGTTTTAATGTATTTAAAAAACACCAACACTTTGACTACTTGAGCATTGACGAAAGAGAGCTAAGAATTGGTCAAAATGATCGCTACCAAACCCCTGAAAAAGTACTTGAGGATGCTTTAAATACAGGTCTAAAACCACCTCTGTCAATTACTTTAGGCACAAAAGGAGCGCTTTACCTAGATCAAGAACTCCACTCAATGACTTGTCCTACATTTTTTAAAAACGTAGTGGACACAACCGGTGCAGGAGATGCTTATTTTGCAATTACAACTCTTCTGTCATACCTAAGAGCTCCGACTTCAGTGGTTCCATTTGTAGGTAATTGTTATGCAGGACTAAAAACTCAAATTATGGGGAATAAAAAAGCAGTATCTAAAGTCGATCTCCATAGAACAATTCAATCACTCCTCAACTAAAGGAAATCAAAATGAGTACAAAAATTGAACAATGGCATGAGGAACTTCGAGACTCTCTTGTAAAAACTCAATACAAAATAAATGACAACTCAATCTGTCAACGCGAAGCCTATAATCAGTTTTCCTCTCTTTTAAAACAGACAAAAGAAAGACAAGGATCCATTTACTGGGTTGCAAATGGCGGCAGTAATGCGATAGCGGCTCACCTTTCTCAAGACATTATCAATAAATTAAAGATTGCTTCACATTCCTTCACAAATAGTTCTCTCATTACCTGTATGTCAAATGATTACGGATATGAAAATGTATACAAAATCCCATTAGAAACTTACTTAAAGTCTGAAGATCTTCTCATTGCAATCTCCAGTTCTGGAAATTCAAAAAACATTCTATCGGCTATCGAAACTGCACAGAAAAAAAATTGTTCTGTTATAGGAGTTTCAGGAATGAAAGATTCAAATCTAATTTGGAATCAAAAAGATCTAAACTTAAACATTTACCTTCCCTCGAAAAGATACGGAATTACAGAAGTTGGTCACGAAGCTCTCCTTCATGGAATGATTGAAGTTTTCTCAGAAAGTAATAATTAATTAATGATTTTTTGAAAACATTTCTTCCAAAACAAACTCAGGAGGATAGTTTTCATGATAGTATAAGGCCATTTCATCTGAAAGGAGAGATCTAAAGTCTTTTTTCCATAAGTTAACATCTGGGTTAGATTTCCAAGTTCCTAAATGTTTTTCAACTCCTTCTTGAACTGTTTTTAATATTTCTTCAGAAGTATTATTAATAATCTGTACGTTCTCATTTTGTATATCTGCCCCAAATGCCCAATCCATATGATTCTTAAACACTTCACTCATCAATAAAGGCTTCTTTTCTATTTTTTTTCTAAATTTTTTAAAAAGAATAATATCCTCTTTTTGAAAAGTACCCAGTCGATATGGAAGAGCCTCTGTTATAATGCACGTATGATATCTGCTATTTGGAACCAAATGAGGTCCTGATTGCTGTCCTAAAAATATTTCACTGTTCATTAAAAAGTATAAGTTAAATAAATCAGGATTACTTTTAGCTAAGTCAGACGTATCAAAAAAACCGTCTATTTTGAGAAAAGGAACGACATCCGTCTCTCCAGTAGCAACCACGTGAAAGCCTGAATCTATTAAATATCGAATAGAAGGAATATAGTCTCTACTTGGACTCGCATTACGGCAAAAACTATCAAAAGTAAGAACTCGATCTCCTTTGTTTCTCAATAAAACACAAGCAAAAGGTTTATCGAAAAAATCCGGGAACTTCTCTTTAATTTTATCGTCACAAAATTCTTTAAATTTCATAGGAATTTCAGGTGGCACACCTATTCTTTCATGAAGTAATCTTACATACCCAGTCCAATCTGGAGAAGGAGTATAACGAACTCCATCGGAATGCCCATGTTTAATTTTTTGATTTGCTATAGAAAGAGTTTGATAAATAAACTCTCTCTCAACAAGATAAAACTCGGGTCTAAATACTAGAACAACTCGAATGTAAAAAATAAAAATATTATATTTAATAATTTCATTAATTTCTTTTTTAAAAGGAAAACACGATTCAAAAATAACAAAATCGAGATTAGGGAAACACTCCGGTAAAAATTTATTATTATAAAGAAAAGGAATATAGATAAGTGAAATTTTTCTTGGAAAAAAAATACGGGAAACATAATCAAACCCAGCAAATGTATGCCCAAAACTCCAATTAGACTCTAAATATAAAAGTTTATTTTTAAAAATAATTTTTCTATTTTTTAAAATAAACAAAGGAATCTCAAATAGTAAAAATAGAAAACCAAAATAAAAATTAATCTTGATTAAAGTCAGAGAAACTAATCTTTTCAAATTAAACATTTTACATTACTCCATATTCAAAAAATCAAGGGATTGATTTTCGAAAAACCACTCTCCTAATTGCGTAAAATCTTCAAAGTTAGAATTTTTATTGATCATTAAATTATGATCTAATGGATGAGCGCCTCTTTTTTGATACTTAAAAAATGTTTTAAAAGAATGAAAAACCCAGGGCCTTAACTTGAATAGGCCGTATGCATGTAATTTAGCCTGTTTTATCTCTTCTTGAGTCATTGGAACTATATGTTCTAGTTTTTTCAACATTGCCAAATAATCATCTTTTGTTTCAAAATCAGTCGTAAAACCTAACCCAGAATATCTTCCTGTCCCTCCTGTTAACGTCTTGACTCCAAAGCAGGGGGCCTCTAAACCAGAGGTCCCACGAACAGTAATAGCAAAGTCTACATTTTTAAAAAGAGAAAGCGTACTAATATTAGAATCTGGATACAGTAAAGCCACATGAGAATTTAAATTTCCTATTGACTCTTTAATTACAGAAACTTCTGCGAATTCAGAATCTACTTGTTCTCGGTCTCTTTTCCAAAGATTGGCAGGATGCATCTTAATGATCCAATTCAGGTAAGGATTTTCATTTGCAGCTTTAACAGTCTCAACAAACCACTCTTCAAAATCTTTAAATAAATCCTCGCCATAAAACAAGTTCGCGTCCCATAAAATATGAGCAAATATAACTACGGTTTTTTTTTGAGGGTCAAGTTTCAACTCACTCAAAAACGCGCTCTTAGTATAGTCTCTGGTATTTGGTTGATTTCTTTTCTGCAAAAACCAGTGACCGCTGTAACGTCGGTCAAATTCTTCATCTAAAAAATTTTGATGAACACTACTCCATCCATTTTTTTTCAATTGATTCAAACTTTCTACTGAAAGACTATTGGGATGACAATTTCTTGTTTTTTGACTCATCCTTTTAAATATCAATGCATCATCTCGAGAAGGTTGAACTTGTTGAATAATATCGATTTTTTTTTCCAAAGCTTCATCAACAAAAGGACCAAACTCTAGTCCATTGGCTTCATTTACTAAAATATGATCCGGCATTATTCTTTCATAAATTTTTTTTGAAATAATTCTATTTTTACAAAGTGTCTTAAAAACTTCTTTTAGTTTTTCATGAAATAATTGGTCTTCTAAATTAAAACTACCCTGATGAGAAACCCTGCAAAGATATCCAAGAGCCTGAGCTCCCAGCCTACCATTTTTCCATTCAAAATCTTTTATCTTTTTAAAATCTAAATTCCCTGACTCTAAAAATTGAATTACTTCTGAGTCCAATAAAAACTCTGCTTCTTTCTCGAGATCCTCTTGATATAGAAAATTTTCAATCCCTAAAGCTCTAAAATAACGATATGCCCAATTATCAAGTCGACTATGAATGAGAACAACGCCAGTGCCATCGAGTAACTCAAGAGCACGTAACAACATTCCCTCAAGCTTCATTTTGTACACCTGTCCGGTACCATACAGTAATAAAGTTTTTTTTGAGCTGATTTTTCTTTTTTGTTCTTTTCTAAAGTTTGAAGCAGAGAAATAAAAAGAAAAAAAATCTATCCAAACAAGAATTTCTCTTTTTGGGTGATTTACTAAATTTCTTACATCCTGAAGATACCTCCCCATAATAGATTTTTTAAGTTTTTCTTTCAATTTTTGCTTCACACTAATTCCTTTAAGAAAAGCTCAGCGATTTTTAAATCAAGAGGCTCGTCGATATCTAAAGAAGTAGTTCGATCCATTTTAAATCCAATAACTTCTCCGTTATAAAAACTTTCTTTTTTTAGTTGGTGTTTTTTAAATATGAGTATCGCTGGACCGTTTCTAGCCCATAGTCGTTCTTTCTTAAAACGATCATAACCTTCCTCACCAACAGTGACTCTTTCTAGCTGGTTTTTAAACATTCGATATTGTGAAAAAGATAAAAAAGAATGAGGAACCTCTGTTACACTCACAAGCGTATCTGGATCTTCTTTTTCAAATAAGTAAATCGCTTCTTCAACTTGTTTTTCTGTTCGAAGTGGAGAGGTTGGTTGTAAATAAATATATGCATCAATGTTTTCATCGTACTCTTGTTCACACCAAAGATCGATATGACGACATACCTCAATCGCAGTAGAATGATCACTTGCAAGTTCAGGTGGTCTTAAAAAAGGAACATTCATACCTAAATTTTTTCCAATATCAGCAATCTCTCCAGAATCCGTAGATAAAATATGATCATAAATTAAAGGATTTGAAGAAATTACATTAAAAGTATGTTCAAGAAGAGTTTTTCCCCCCAATAAAGAAATATTTTTATTAGGAATCCCTTTAGACCCTCCTCGAGCCGGTACAATTGCGAAATATTTTTTAGGCATCAATAATAAATCACTTTCTGAACCGGAACCTCAATTTTGGAAAGAAGTTCAGCAATTTTAGCACCAGTACTTCCATCTCCATACAGAGTTGATTGTGAAAACTTTCCATGTTCAACTTGCTTTTTTATTGCTGCTAATATTGAATCCGAATGATGATCTGCATCTAAAACATTATTCGCTCTTTCTCGCTTGTTTTGCCGAGTTCCAATGTTCACTACAGGAGTACCTAAAAATGCTCCCTCACGAATACCTGAACTAGAGTTTCCTACTAAACATGCTGTTTGATTCATTAAGTGAACATAAGTTGCAATAGGAAGGTTTTTAAAGAAACGTAATTTTACAGATTCTCCACTCTCTCTAAATTTTCTAATTCCTCGAGAAATTTCATATGATCCTGCATCTGCATTCGGCCACAAAACAATTGCCTGCATACCTGATTGAATGACTGCTTCTAAGGTAGCTCGAATCTGACTCTCTCCATCCCCATATTCAGTTGTCACTGGATGTTGAGAAACAAGTAAAAATGGTTTTGAAAAATTAATTTGATCTCCCACTCCCATCTGAGCGAGCTCATCGAAAATTGGTTCATGTGTATTTTCAATTTCTTTTTTTACTAAATCCATTCTTGGACAACCATAATTAAAAACAGTATCAGGGTCTTCTCCCAGTTTAATGATTCTTTGTTTCGCGTCTTCACTTGAAGGGAAATGGACGTGAGCAAACTTTGTTGTCGCATGTCGAATACTTTCGTCAATTGTTCCAGTAACCTCTCCTCCCATCGTATGAACCAATCGAATGTTCATATATGCCGCTGCCAAGGTTGCTGACATTGTTTCAAATCGGTCTCCTACAGTCACGACAAAGTCTGGCCTTAAACGATCAAAAATTGAAGTCAGCTCAACAAGCCCAAGACCGGTTGATTTCGCCATCGTAACGGGAGTTTCCCCTTCCAAAAGCATAAAGAACTTTTCATCGATAAAAAATCCATCTTTTTCAATTAAGTTACTCACTTCCCCATACCGATCTAATACAGCAGAAGCACCCACGACCGTTTGTAAAGTCAACTCTGGATGTTCCTGAATCGCACTCATTACGGACTTTATACTGCTATAATTTGCTCTAGAACCTACAACGACACAAATTTTTCTCATTCCAAATCACTTTCTTTTAATTGTTCGTCGACACAAAGATCTCTTTTTATTCGTTTCCCTAGTACATCCTTAAATGAACTTGCTGATATTCCATCTCCAGGTTTTTTGAAACTTAAATGTTCAATTTCAAGAATAGTTCCTGCGGACAAGTTGACCTTCGCTACAATACTTTTTTCGAAAACTTTTTTCATATCAAGATAAGGATCAATATTGTTCTTATCCACCGGAGAATGAAGAATTCTTTCTGCAAACCGAATCTCATTCATAAATACTTGAAACTCTGAAGGCTCCATTGAGTGCTTTGCATCACTTCCATACATATATTTTGAAAAAGTAAAGTGTTTCTCTATCACAGTCGCACCCAAAGCTACCGCTGAAATACTAGCTGCCATTCCAAGAGTATGATCAGAAAATCCAACGTCTACATTAAACCGTTTTTTCATCTCACTCATCACATTCAACCCGACGTGTTCTGCTTGACATGGATATTGAGAAGAACACTGCAAAAGAACTAAGGGATATTTATTTCCAAAAACCTCTAAAGCTCGATTGAGTTCTGCCCAATTACTCATCCCACTTGAGAGTAATACAGGCTTATTTGTTCCTTTTATTTTTTCTAGCAAATGAAGATTAGTAACTTCACCAGAAGGAATCTTATAAGAGTCCATCCCGACTTTTTCCAAAAGATCAACTGCTTCTAACGAAAACGGAGATGAAATAAATTCAACATTTAGTTTCTTACATAGGTTCGCGATTTCTTTCCATTGTACTTCAGAAAAAGCAGTTCTCTGAAAATATTCAAAACGAGGTTCTCCTGAAAAATAACTAGGTTGTGGTGCATTTCTTATGGTTTCTGCTTCAGCAATATGAGTCTGAAACTTAACCGCATCCACACCTAATTCAGCAAGTAGCTCGATGGACTTGCATGCATTTCCAAATGATCCATCGTGAGTAGACCCCACCTCTGCAATAATTTTAACTTGATTCATGAAAGATTTTCCTTTCTTCCTAATAAATAAAATGCAGAGGCTAAACGAGGAAATTTGGACCCCAAATAATTATTTAGCTTCATAAAACAAGAAGACCTCTTAAAAAGAGCGTTAGTCAGTGGTCCACACCACAAACTTCCTCCTTCTTGATGTTCTACTTTAAAACCATGCTTTTCTAGTAATAATCTTAAACGATTTATATTAAATTTTTGGATATGAGGAGACTCATCTAAAGTAGATAATGGTTCTAAAGTCCCCTTCACTAAAGAGTTGGATTCAACTGTTTTAGGTTCTCTAGTAATAAAGTGAATGAATTTATTTAACCTAAAAAAATACATCCATTTTTTTAAACCACTTCTTTTCCAGATCCAGCTTTCAAACTCCGCCCAACCGTAACCAAATGGAACAGTGACTAAAATTTTTCCATTTTTTTTGAGTTTAGAAAAAATAAGATCAAGGATTTCCTCAATTTCTGAGGTTTTCATATGCTCTAAAACTTCAGAAATAATAATCGTATCAAACTCTCCATTGAAGTTTTTTAGATTTTCACAATGCAAAACAAGAGGATCTAAATTTTCTTTAAGAAAAAGTTTTTTTCCATATTCGATACTTTTTTCACTTAAATCCAGCCCTTGTACAGAATAACCTAACTGAACAAGAGGACGAGTAATCATGTATCCAGTACCACACCCGACTTCTAAAATAAGATCTGATTGTTCGATGAAATTTAACATCCAAGTTAAACGTTTTTTATGACCATAGACGTTTTCAGAAATCAAAGAATCAAGCACTTGATTTTTCATAAATCTAACTCCTCTTGACGAATATAAACCTTATGCCAAAGAGCCAAATTATAGAGATACCAGTGACGTGCGGTCGAAGGTTCGTCTAAATACTTCATTACTTCAGATTCGTCTAACAACCCACTTGTCCTACAAAAAACTCGGAGTTCATCCCTAACCAAATCTCCTAATCTCCCCAGGAGCCATTCCCTCACCGGAACCCCAAATCCTTGTTTTTTTCGATCAATCAACTCGTCAGGAATGAGTCCTCTCACTGCTTTTTTTAAAATTGATTTTGATACACCATTTTTAATTTTAATACTTTCTGGAATACTCAGTGCTTTTTTAATAAAGACGTGATCTAAAAAGGGCACTCGACCTTCTAAACTCACACCCATACTCATTTTATCCACTCTCATAAGAAGAAGTTCCGGAAGTCTTAAATTTAAGTCAAGATAGATCATCCAATTTAAAATAGAAGGTTCACAGTTGTTCTTTTTGAATCGTTGATAAATGAGATCGATAGATGACCAAGAAGTATGATTTTTAAATTTTTCTTTTAATCTCTTTGAGAGAAGTTTCTTTTTGAGGGCTTCGGGAAGAGCCTCAGCTCCTCCCCAAAAAACTCTCTCCCCCTCTATTCCTCGTCTTAAAAATTCATACGGATAGGTATATTTTTGTCCGAAAAGACTCAGTGCTTTAAGTCCCAATTTTTTTAAAATTTTTGGAAAAGGAATGTCGTTTAATTTTTGTAGTCGATGAAGAATTTTCCAATGAGCGTATCCCCAAAATAGCTCATCAGCGCCTTCTCCCACCTGGCATACGGTCACTCCTGCATCTTTAGCTAATTTAGAAACAAAATAAACGGGCATACAAACAGGGTCTGCAATCGGTTCATCTTGCAGTTCAATCATTTTAGGTAAAAACTCAAACAAATCCTCTTCATTTAAAAGTTTTTCATGATAGTCCGCTGAGACCTCTTTAGCCATCATTTTTGCATAATGATTTTCATTAGAATAACTTTCGTAATTCCCTTCGTAACCAATAGTAAATGTCTGTATAGGGCTTGTTTCACCTTCGGAAAATAAAGCCGCATTGGTACTCGAATCAATACCTCCAGAAAGAAAAACTCCAACAGGTACATCACTTGCTTTTCTTAAAGAAACACTTTTTTTTAATTCAGAGAGAAGATCTTTTGCAATCTCCGCTTCTGAACTTTGGTTTAATTCTGTTTCATCAAATGCGTCCCAATAGCGCTTTTCCTCTAAATTTCCATCTAAATCTACAGAAAGACTTGTTCCTCCGGGTAATTTATAAATTCCCTTAAAAAGAGTCTTAGGGGCTGGAGTGGTTAAAAAACTTAAATAATCATAAAGTGCCTCTTCATCCACTTCTCTTTTTAATTCAGGATCTTTTAAAAGTGCTTTGATTTCAGATGCAAAGGTAATTTTTCCATTATAAATACTATAATAGAGTGGTTTTACACCAACTCGGTCTCGAACAAGCCAAAGTTTTTGTTTTTTTTCATTCCATATCGCAAACGAAAAAATTCCTCGAAACTTTTCTAAACAGTCTTCGCCCCAGGTCTCATACGCTCGGAGAAGTACCTCTGTATCAGAATGATCTGTTTTCCATTCAAAATCCCTAATTTCTTGAATCTCTTTTCGAATTTCAGCATGATTATAAATTTCACCATTATAGGTCAACACAACGGACTGATCATCATTCCTCATAGGTTGAGTTGCTGTTTCTGAAAGATCGATAATAGACAGGCGTCGATGACCAAACCCAATCTTACGATCAAAACTCCACCATGAATCAAAACCATCAGGTCCACGATGAATCATCGTATCTCTCATCTGATCTAAAAGTTCAGAGTCAATTGGATGAGTCGAATTCTTAAAGTGAAGTACCCCTACAATTCCACACATAACCTAACCTTGAATTTGCCTTTCTACCTCGAAAGCAATTCGTGTTGCTTGAAGTTGCTCCCATAATTCTATTGGCCACTGATTCTCTCTCAAGGATTGAGAAAACACTTCAAGTTCTTTCAAATGTCCTTTATTTGGAGTTGAAAAGCTTAATTTCTTTTGCTCAGATCCATTCACTTTTAATGACTGAAAATTATCAAGTTCATAAACTTGGCCCTCACAATATAGATTCATTCGCTCTTTAGAAATTGATGAATTTCCCATTGACGTATACATAAGATGAGCAACAGAACCATCTTCAAATTTTATTTGAACACTAAAATTATCGTTAAATAAATAATGATCAGACTCTCCATGAACTCCCATCGCCTGAACTTTTAAACAACGGCTTCCAGTTAAATAAGTAAACAAATCATAAATGTGACAAGCCTCACCCAAGTTTCTTCCTCCTCCTTCTTTTGTTTGAATCCAATGATCTTTAGGAATCATACCGACATTCATCTGATATTGAATCACCAAGGGGTGCTGTCTATTCTTTAAACGATTTTTTAACCAACGTGAATGAGGCGAAAATCTTCGATTAAATCCAATCATTAAAATTGGAGTGTCTACTTCTTCTTGATAAAGACTTTCAATTTCATCTAATTCACTCTCTAAAAGACACAAAGGTTTTTCTACAAACACATGTTTTCCCGAACGAAGTCCCTGTAAAACCTGTTTCCCATGTTCATGATGTCGAGTACATAAAAAAAGCAAATCAACTTCTGGGTGTTGGATCACCTGAGAATAATCAGCAGTACTCATCTCTACTCCAAATTGTTTCATTACGGAGGACGCTCGATGAGAAGATCGACTTCCAACAACTGTTAGATGAAAGTCTTTAGACATTTTTTGAAGATGAGGAAGATGAACTCCATTAGCAAATCCTCCGAGTCCTAAAAAACCCACCCGAACCTTATCTTTTGATGAAGAAAAGACTTGTGGATTTTTAATTAGTTTCTCCTCTTTTGTTTGTTGAGAATACTTTAATAAAACAAGCAAAGGCTTTTCCAAAGACGCATCTTTATTTAAATCGCTATATGCAATATTTGCACTTTCAAAATCGTATTGATTCGAAGAAAGTTCATGAAGACTGATTTTTTTTTCTTTCAAAAGACGCAAGTATTCTTGCATGTTTCTATTTTCAGTCCATCGAACGTATCCAATAGGATAATCCACTCCATGTTCTTCATAATTCACATCGTATCTACCCGGTCCATATGAACAAGATATTAAAAAATCAATTTCATTTCTATAAAAGTCTCCGCGCTTCAAATGAAGCCCGACATCTCCGACTAAAACAACTCGCCCTTTTTTTCTACACATCAAAAATGCATCCGAAACAATTTGATCTGTAGACGCAGCAGCAGTAATAATGACCCCATCAGCACCACTACCGTGGGTCAATTCAAAAACGCGTTTAGATACCTTTTCTCCTTCATTCAATTCGATAACATTCACATCTGGATCGATGATTTTTGCAACCGAAGCACGCGATACATCCAAATCTAAAACAGAAACCTGACATCCATTGGCTCTCAATATTTGTGTTGTTAATTGCCCCAAAAGCCCCATTCCAATTACAACAAAATGTTCACCTAATGTCGGTTGTGCTCGGCGAACCCCTTGCATCGCAATAGCTCCAAGCGTGACTGTTGCAGCATCCTTCATCAAAACAGAATCAGGAACTCGAACTACTAAATTTTCTGGGACGCTCATTCTCTCTGCATGATTTGCATACTCTGCACCTGCACATGCAACCCGATCTCCCACTGAAAATCCAGAAACCCCTTTTCCTACTCCAATTACAACACCTGAAGCAGAGTAACCACTTGGATTTCCTGCACTCAATTTTCCCTGGACAGTACTCTTAGTAGCGGAAAGACCTCTCTCAGCAACCATCCCAATCACTTGTTTTACTTTTTCTGGTTCGTCTAGCGCTCTTTTCCAAAGAGGCTTCGCACTCGTCTTTACACCCCCCATTTCAGTTCCTACTGAAATACAAGAATATTCAGTTTTTACTAAAACCTTTCCATCCGAAACCCCAAGGTCCGGTACACTTTCTACAAATGCCTGTCCTGAACGAATGAAAAGTTGCTTCATGCAAAAGCCCCTCGAGTATCAATTAATATTCTTTCCTCAAATACCTTTGGATCAATCTCTTTAAACTCGTCGTGATCCACTAAAAGCAAAACAATATCAGATTTCTGGATTGCTGATTGCAGATCTGAGAATTCAACATTCTTTTTCCCTGATAAAATTTCAGGACAAGAATGAATATGAGGTTCTACAACCATCAGCTGATAATCGGTACGTTCTGCTAAAGACTCTACAATAGCTAACGAAGGACTCTCTCGTAAATCATCTATATTTGCTTTAAAAGAAAGCCCCAAACAACCAATGGTTCGTGTTTTCATTTTGTCTGCATGATTTAATACTTTTTGAATAACCCATTCTGGTTTTGAATCATTCACTTCTCTTGCTTTTTTTGTCAAAAGGGCTGTTTTTGGAGCGGCGTTTACAATAAACCAAGGATCCACTGCAATACAATGCCCCCCCACTCCCGGTCCAGGATTTAAAATATTAACTCTAGGATGACGATTAGCAAGACGAATAAGTTCCCAAACATCAATTTCAAGTTCATCAGAAATCATTGAAAGCTCATTTGCAAATGCAATATTTATATCCCTAAATGTATTTTCAGTTAATTTAGCCATTTCAGCAGTTCTTGAAAAAGTAGAGAATATCTCCCCTGAAACAAAAGAAGAATAAAACTCAAACGCCTTCTCTGACGAAGGTCGATCAATTCCTCCAACCACTCGATCATTTTCTACAAGTTCTTTGAGAATATTTCCGGGAAGAACACGCTCTGGACAATGAGCAATGTAAATTTGATTTTCTCTATGTGACTCACTTAAACGACCAGGCAAAACCAAATCAGTTCTTTCCTCAGAAATCCACTGAGCAATTTTTTCAGTCGTACCAACCGGACTTGTTGATTCTAAAATGACCAAATCACCCGCTTTTAAACTTGCACAAATAGAGCGAGTAGCTGCTTCAACATAACTCAAATCGGGTGCTTTGTTTTCTTCAATAAAAGGAGTAGGAACTGCCAGAATAAAAACATCTGATTCCTTCGAACACAGACTTGCTTTTAAATTTCCACTTTGGACAGCTGCTTTCACTAAAATATCAAGATCGGGTTCATAAATATGAATTTTTCCCTGATTTATTGTGTCAACTACTTGAGACCGAATATCTACACCAAGGACCTCAAATCCTTTCGTGGCGAGTAAACTCGCAGTAGGAAGTCCAATATATCCAAGACCAACAACACAGACCTTTTGCATAGAAGCTGCCTTTCAAAAAAGTAAAAACAATAACTCTTGTTTATCTTTAGAAATCAGGCATTTCAATCATATAAAGAGAAGAATCCTAGCGAATATAAGTGCCAATTCCGAGCTCATATTGATCAAACTCGTTCAAAGTGATTCCTACGTTAGGATTAGAAAATGCGCCAAATCCTTGAAGTCGATGACTTCGAATAAAATCGAAAAAACTCGAGTTCCAAAGAATGTCATCCGACACAATAAAAGCTCCGGGCTGCATTAAACAACGTGCAACATTATACTCAAAAAGCATATGCGTCCGTGTGTGGAGACTGTCATGAAAAAAATAATCAACAGAAAACTCTGACATTAATCGAGGCAAAAGAACTTTGGCATCCCCTGGATGGAGAGTCCAATGGTTTCGATAAACTGCCGGTATTAACATACCAACATCCTCTGGTAAAACCGTCATTCCCATCGTCAGTTCTCCATCCACCGGAGGCAAATCAATCGAATGCAACATCCCTTTTTGATTTTTATATAAAGCCGTCACGATCCACGAGGTCATCGATCCATGAGCAGTCCCTGTTTCAATCAACACCTCCGGTTTAAACTCCCTAATAAGCGCGTAAAAAAGAACTACGTTTACACGAACTGCCTCGACTCTCTCATCATGGTTTTGATATTTTCTTGGCATTTTTCCTTGATCAACTACACGAAAGTAGAGATCAGAAAGCTCCTGGTTTTCCTTCAGTTCGTTTACGTAAAATTCAAGAGGATGACTAGGATCATGTTTTTTTTTCTTACAAAGAGAGAGAAAGAGTTCATCCTCAGAGAGATATTGCATCTCCCTAAATTTCTTTTTTAAAAAGTATGAAACTGGTTCAAACCAAATTTTCTTCGAATTTTTTTTCCCAACTTGAATTGCTTTTAAAATTCCTCTGGGTAAATCTTCCATTTGATCCATATTTACAGAACTCATAGGACCAACGTAATGCAGCTTGCAGCATTTTACTACTAGATTTGAAGTCCTTCTTGAGTTTTTCTACAAAATCAGGTTAAGTACTAACTAACAAAAAAACTCAACTGTCAGAGGCAAAATATGGTAACTTATGATCCATCAATCCTATATCTAAACTGTAATGCTTCTTCTTCTTTTTCTGAAGAAGAAGAGAACCAAATTACTGAGTCTATTTCTAAAAATGGGATCTGTATTATACGAAATTTTCAGTCTGCAGAAAGTGTCTCCACACTGAAAAAAGAAGCCGAACTCGTTTGTAAATTTGGCTACGGAATTGGAATCGGAAATAACCTTCCTTATGTATCGGGACAACTTTTTAGTGAGTTCCGTTTTCCATACCTGGTTTCTGAAGCTGCAATGCAATATTTAATGGATCACCGACTCATGTCCACCTTGCGAAACAGTCTTGGTGATGACTTTTTTATTCACCATTCTCTCTTTCAAATCAGTCACCCAAGAAAAGAACAGATTCTTGATTTTCATATCGATTGCGGATCTCAGAAAGCCCTTAACAAAAAGACAAAGTTTGATGATTATCGAATTCGTTCAATTCTTTATCTAACAGATGTGACATCTGGAGGATTCAGTTATATTATGAATACTCACGAAAAGGCCCTAAAAACATTTATGAATCTACCTGATGGTGAACTTTTTCCTGAAGACCAAGTCCCTCTTGACGATCCAAACAGAATTATCAACGTCAATGAAAAAGCAGGTACTCTTGTTCTATTTAATACTCATGGACTTCATAGAGGAGAAATTCCGAAAGAAACAAGAATTGTGCTAAACACCTGGTTTGCACAGAGAGATTTCAAAGCAACTGTAAATCCAACTCCTTTTAACTATTCTTTTATTAAACCTCACCAAAAAGAACACCTTCACGTTTTCAATTCTCCCTCTCACTATCCTACAGAGGATTTTATTAATCAGAACCTAATACCTCAAAGTTCAAAAAATAAAATAAAAAGCATGATAAGGAAAACAATAGGTATATAAGGAATTTTCAATGACTCAAACACTTAAAAACTTAGCAAAAAAACTACCTCAGCCTTTACCTGAAATACTGAATGCAATTTTTAATTTCTTACTCAAATTAAAAATAATTATTCTAGAGAAAATTCCATTTACGAACGAACAGAAAAAAAAGTACTGGTTAACTCACATTTATCAAGAACACAATTTTTCTGCCAGAGAACGTATATTTTTAAGCATTGCTCGTTTTTGTCACGTCAATCGACCAATTGAAGGTTATTATTTTGAGTTTGGGTGTCATGGTGGAAACACAATGAAAATGGCCTATAATCACTTCAGGTTTCTTTTTAATTGGGATTACGTCGCATTTGACTCATTTGAAGGCCTTCCTGAAATTCAAGAAATTGATAAACAAGAAATCTGGAAAAAAAGTAAGCTTAAAACAGATGAGAACGAATTTCGTTCAATGATGATTAAACATGGTATCCCTCCAGAAAAACTCATTCTTGTAAAAGGCTTCTATGATGAATCTCTTGATGAAAAGCTTAAAAATAAACTTCTTCCAAAAAAAGCTGCAGCAATCTATATCGATTGTGATCTATATACTTCTACAGTTCCCGTCCTTGAGTTTATAAAAGATTTTTTGCAAAAAGGGACAATTATCGTGTTTGATGATTGGAATTGCTTTCATGCAGATCCAGAAAAAGGTGAAAGAAGGGCTTTTAAAGAATTCCGTGAAAAATACCCCACTCTTCAATTTGAAGAATTTATATCTACGCACGAAGCAAAATCATTTGTTTTTTTAGGTGAATTAAATAAATAATTTCAAAACCTAAAATAACCAAATCGGCGTTGTTGCATAATTCGCGTCATAGATGAGGGAATTCCTAGAAATCCCATAGATTTACGTAACATCCCTGAGCGGCATTCCTAATG